>CAWUWQ010000125.1:0-31715 GCA_963926065.1 uncultured Algoriphagus sp. | reverse complement strand
ATGCGATTGAATATCGGTAATCAAGTTGCAAATCAAATATCTGCATTTAGCAAAAGTATTGAGGCATTTGACGTGAATAGTCGAATGAATAAGATTGCGTATGCTGTAAGGGATGGAAGAGAGAGCTTTTTAATCGTAGAGGGGTTCTCAAATTCAGATCAATTCACGCCAAGTATACCGAGAATCCAACTTGCCCAGGCTAAAAGTCTAAATGAAAGACTAGCGGCCAGAAGACTGATCGAAGAGCGGGAAGCTCGAGAAAAGGTAGTTGTCGCTAACCCTATGCCTACCGCACTGGATAAGCCTATCGCAGCTATTGATACCACTTCGAAAAACACTTCGACTTCTATTGATCTAAAACGTTTGAGTTTTGAATCTAAAAAAGGAATTGATACTGACAATTATACTTTCGATTCGCTGCCTAATCCATCTTTGGCACGTGAGAACAGTAGCATAGGGAGTTCTAATAAAGTCAACCTTCTAGAGACGTTTAGAAAGCAAAGCCTCCAAAAGAGAGTTTCAGGTCCTAGACTTATGGAGGAGCAATTTTTCATCAATCATGTCAATACCCGATTTGTTGTAGATCCCCTTCGAGGTTTTGGAATTAACCTGACAGGTAAGATTACAGATTTGCTGGATAATCATTCCTTCCACGGGGGAGTGATGACGACACTAGACTTCAGATCTGGAGGTGATTTGTTCTTTGAATATGAATATTTAAAAAGTCGAGTTGACTTTAAAGGAAGGTACGATCGAAGAACGATCCGTGTAACGGAAGGAGATATTACTTTTCAGAAATATGTGCTTACCAAAGTTGAAGCCGGTTTTTCTTATCCACTAAATCCAAATACTAAAGTTACCATTGCACCTTTTCTGGCCAAAACACAATATTTCAACTTGAATCCAGACTCTTTAATTCTTAGCAAAATTTCTGACCAGAATAGATTGGATGTTAATTACGTTGGAGGAAGACTAGAATTGGTTTTTGATCGCACCGAGCAACTTGGCCTATACACTCAAGCAGGGTTCAAGGGTAAAATTGGATATGCTAATTATGCGGCTTTAAGTAATTCTGGCAGATCATTCAGTAACTTCTATGCAGATTTTAGGAATTACCAAAGAATTCATAAAAACATCATTTTCGCATCTCGATTATATGTTGGTTCTTTCATGGGGAATAATCCACAAACCTATCTGGTAGGTGGTATGGATAATTGGCTGTTCAATGATTTTTATAGACCACCTGCAAATCGTCCTGAATCATCACCGGTTCGAAACCCGACTGGAGTTGAAAATTCAAACATTCTATTTGCAGACTTCGTAGATCTTAGAGGATATAACTATGATGAGATCAGAGGTAGGAATGTGATTACCTTTACTTCAGAACTTAGAATTCCATTATTTTCTTATCTGACCAGAGGAAATATTACCTCGAATTTTATCAGAAACTTCCAATTGGTTGGCTTTTATGATGTCGGATCGGCATGGAATGATTTTGCGCCTTGGGAAAAAGTCAATGATCAAAATACAGAGGTAATCAATACAGAAGGGTCACCATTTACCATCGTTTTAAATAATTTCAATAACCCATGGCTTCAGAGCTATGGAGCTGGATTGCGCACAGTTTTGCTGAATTACTACGTGAAATTTGACGTTGCCAGACCAATGAGAAATTATGAGACAGAAGATTTGAAGTTCTATGTAACTTTAGGCTTCAATTTCTAAATCAAATTATGATCAAATCTATGACCGGCTACGGAAATGCCGGATTTGAAAATGACCAACTGATAATTCAGGTTGAAGTCAGATCTCTCAATTCAAAATTCTTAGACCTTTCGATACGAAGTCCAAGACAATTTTCGGACAAAGAACTTGAAATACGAACCTTGGCTCAATCTATCCTGGATAGGGGGAAAGTGAGTATCTCTGTCGATTTTTCTACCAAAGGTGCAAGCGATATCCCCGTTTCCATCAATGATTCGCTATTCAAGCTTTTTTACAACAGGTATAAAGAACTGGCTAATTCCGTGGGTGATTCGAGTGAAGATATTTTTAAGCTTGCGCTTCAATCTCCCAGTGTGATTTCACAAATTTCTTCAGAGGATAAAGAGAATGAAGAGGATTGGGTTGAAGTTAAAAATGTGATTACACAAGCGTTAAAAAAATGTGATTCCTTTAGACAAGATGAGGGGAATTCACTTTTTGAAAAATTGATTGGTAATATCAATACGATTACCTCAGGATTGGATCATATAAAATCACAAGAAGGAAAGAGAAAGGATAGGATTAAGGATAAAATCCGAAATCATTTCAACGAATGGCTGGACGAAACCTCATTTGATGCCAATCGATTCGAGCAAGAGTTGATTTATTATTTCGAGAAATTGGACATTACTGAAGAACTTGTCAGGCTTGACACGCACTTGAAATACTTTTCAAAATCTCTTAATGAGGAAACCATGCAAGGCAAAAAATTAGGTTTCATCAGCCAAGAAATTGGTCGAGAGATCAATACTATCGGTTCCAAAGCTAACGATGCTGAGATGCAAAAGCATGTGATTTTGATGAAAGACGAACTGGAGAAAATAAAGGAGCAGGCACTGAATGTGCTTTAATTAGTCAGGCTTTATTTTACGAATTACTTTTCCAGCAGGAACTGCTAGATAGTCCCCATTCTTCACAGCAATTTCCCCATTAATGATGACAAACTCGATTCCTAAAGGGTATTGATGTGGGTCAGTAAATGTGGATTGATCCAAGATCTGGTCAGCATCGAAGATCGTAATATCAGCTATAACTCCTTCCTTTATAATTCCTCGATCAGTTAATCCCAATCGCTTAGCGGACAGTCCAGTCATTTTATGGATAGCTTCGCTAAGCGGTAGTAATTTTTTGTCTCTGACATAATATCCGAGCACTCTGGGGAAAGTGCCATAAGCCCTTGGATGTGGATGTCCATCTCCAGGTTGCGAAAGTCTCCCATCAGAGCCGATCATGGTCATGGGATGCTTCATGATTCTCTCCACATCAGCCTCATCCATGGCATGGTAGATCGTGCCTGTCCCTCCATTGAGTTGGGCTTGGATTACTAAGTCAGCTCCATTTTCTATAGTTGGCTCTTTGCCTTCTCTGAGAACCCAATCATTTAGTGTTTTCCCTTCTAGGCTTGAATCCCATTCTACTCTAGAAAATTGAATTCTATTGAGATCCTTTCCTCCACGGTCATTTAGAATATTGAAAATTATTCCTTTTTTAATACTGTCTCTCAGTGCTCGGTTTTCTACCCGAGTCGCAAATTCGCCATTTTCCAGAGCCCAGCTGGGAATCAAAACGCTTATCCCAGTATGACTTGCAGTGTATGGGTATTGATCCATCATAATATCTAATCCAATGGCTCTAGCAGAATCTACCATTGCTAATGTCCTGGAACTTGCTCCCCACATTTTCACTCCGATTGCTTTATGATGCGTGAGGACTACGGGGATCTGAGCTTCTCTAGAAATCGAAATCGCCTCCCGAACAGCTTCTATAAGCCCTAAGCCTTCTTCTCTTAAATGTGAAGTATAAATTCCACCATTTTGGGCTGCGATAGTTGATAGCGCAATTACCTCATCAATTTTGGCGAAAGTACCCGGTAAATATTTTAGACCAGTTGAAATTCCAAATGCCCCCTCATCCATACCTTGCTTTGTATAGCTCTTCATCAATTTTAATTCTTCAAGGTTGGGTTCCCTGTCTTCGAGCCCCATTACTTCTTTCCGAATGGTATTATGGCCAATTAAGTAAGCGACATTTATGCCTAAACCACTCTTGTCAAGTGAATCTAAATAGCTTCCGAATGGCCAAGGGCTACCTCCATCTGGACCGCCTAAAGCTAGAGTGACACCCTGTCGGACCAGGCTTTCGGCTAAAGGCATCTCCATAATAGGTTCTAAATGTGTATGCATATCTATAAATCCAGGGGAAACCACAAGACCTTTAGCATCGATCGTTTCTTTGGCGGTTGAATTCGATAAATCGCCAATTGAAATAATTCGATCAGCTTTGATTCCTAAATCTCCTTGAAAAGGTTCAGAACCCGTTCCATCATAAATTGTCCCGTTAATAATAAGAATGTCAAATTCAGGATCTTTAGACTTGCATTGTATCAAAATTGAACAAGTGAGAAGCAGGAAAAGGGCAGATTTTATCATAGGGGGATAGGATAGATATATGACCAATTTAGCATAAAAAAAGGAAGCTTTTACGGAGTCGTAGTTGCTTCCTTTGGATTATTGAACTTTGATTTAGTCCAGTCGAAATCGAATTGGCATCGTCATTCGCGACCTCACCGGCCTGTCTCTACTGATACCAGGATTCCAACTTGGTGAGTTTAGGATTACATGTTTAGCAATTTCATCACACCCTCCCCCTATCCCTCGGAGAACCTCCACATCTTGTATGGAGCCATCGGTGTTGACTACAAAGCGAATGATTACAGTTCCCTCAATCCCAATCCTTCTAGCTGGGCTTGGATAGGTAAGATTCTTTTTAAGGTATCCATACCAAGCGTCCATACCGCCTTTGAAGGATGCTTGTTTTTCTACGAACTCCTTAATTTCGTCTGGATCGTCTATAATTGGCGGCTCAGTCAATTCAATTACTGGGAGAGGTGTACTTGGATCCAAATCTACGTCAATGGTCAGCTCGATCTTATCGAGTGGCTCATCATTAGGCTTAATGATGAATTCTGGTACTTGCTCAGGTGGTGGTGGTGGAATTTGGATGGTGTTGGGGATCTCTGGCATATCCCAAATTTCTGAGGTAGAGCTAATATTCTTTAATTGAAAATCTTCATAGGCTTTATATTCAAACGCCAGAAGCACTAGGGATATGCTTACTACCAAACCAAGGTTGGTCAAGGGTAGCTGACCATCTTTTGAGGTCGGATCGGGGATTTCTCTTCAATTCCATGAGTATTTGATTTAGATCGGTTGGTATGACTCATAGAAACTAACCACTTGATCTTTAGGATACAAATACGCTAAGAAATTTTAACTAATTTAAAAGTTGTAAAAATTATGGCATAAAAAAACCCCGAAATTATCGGGGTTTATATTTTAGCTTAGTTTGAATCGAATCGGTAATCTCATTCGAGTACGAACTGGTCTACCTCGCTGTTTACCAGGTTCCCACTTAGGAGCATCGCCTACAACTTTAACTGCTTCTTCGTCGCATCCACCTCCGATACCTCTGAGAACTTCCACATCTTGTATAGAACCATCTGTATTCACGACGAATACTACGATTACTGTTCCCTCTATACCCATTCTTCGGGCTTGAGTTGGATATTTCAAGTTTTTAGATAGGTAAGCATTCCATCCAGACATTCCTCCAGGAGGATTGGGCTGAGTTTCTACTACGTCAAAGATTTGATCTGCTTTCTCCACTACTGGAGCCTCTTTGATAACAATTTCTTTAATTACTGTAGTCTCTTTAACGTCAACGTCAAAGTTCACTTCAATTTTATCTTCAATTTCTACTTCATCAGGAATCTCCTCGATGATCGGTTGCTCCACTGGAGGTGGAGGGGGTGGCGGTGGCTGCTCAGTGATAGGAATATCTAGCAATTCTTCGAAATTATCAGTCGCCTGGCCTAGGTCCATAAGAGAACCCTGATCAAATGACTTCCACTCGAATGCAGCAAGAGTAGCACCGACAGCAATCGCTAAACCTAAATTCAGGAACATTCCTGATTTTCTGGTTAGATCAGCGCTGGGAGTCTTTTTTGCTTCCATGATGGGATTGGTTTATACTGGTTAAAATTTTTCTAGTTCAGATTAACAATTCTAATAATTATAACGGATTAATCCAAGTGTATTAGGGTAGTCGGAATCTTAAAATATCCTAATAAACCTAAAATTCCACCTATTTCATTGACAATCATGTCCATAAAATCAAATGTCCGAAAGGGAATAAATCGCTGAGCGTACTCTAATCCAATCCCTGCAGCTAGACCGAAGAGAATAAAATTTAGAATTAGCCTATTTTTTCCTAGAGGTAGCTCAGATTTTTTAATTCCGACCCCACACCAAAGAAAGCTTAATCCTGAGAAACAAATAAAGTGAATAAACTTGTCCTGTAAATCAAAATAGTTTGCGTCCGGAAATTTGTTGCCTGGGGTAAGCATTGCTACAGAAATAATAATTAGCCAGCTTAGGGCCAATATTAATCTTGGCATTCTACCTTAATTCCCTACTAGCTCTCCGTACTCTTCTGCTGTAAGCAAGTCGTCAGGTAAATCACCAGAAATTCTTATTTTGATCATCCAGCCTTCTCCGTAAGGAGATCCATTGACTAATTCTGGGTTTGCTTCTAATTCTGAATTCAACTCAAGAATTTCACCACTCAAGGGCATGAAAAGATCAGATACCGTTTTCACAGCCTCAACTGTTCCAAATACCTCACCAGTCTCTATAGATTCACCAATGGTCTCTACTTCTACATAAACGATGTCACCTAATTCGCCAGCGGCAAATTCTGTAATTCCAATAGTAGCAACATCACCATCGATTTTGACCCATTCGTGGTCTTTAGTGTACTTTAATTCTTGAGGAAAATTCATTTTTAGCTGTTTATATAAGGTCCCAAAAATAGCAGGAATATGATGAGTTTAAAATCTATTGGGATAAATTAAATCTTAATTGTCCACCAAATGCTGTGGATGCTCTTTTGAATGCCGTCGTGATACGAGGATCATTGATAGTTCTGTCAAAATAGAAGGTTAGGTTCAGATTTTGGTTGATCAAATAACTAACTGTAGGCCGGATTTGGATACTTAGATTTCCATTTGTTACTGTACTTTGTTCTTCGATTTTTCGTTGGATAGCTCGGGTATCGACCACTTTCGCATCCATTCTAAACTGTAAATCATTCTTCAACACGGTCTGTCTACCTTGGATTTTGAAAGGTATTTTCATTCCAGCTTTGATGAAGCCGATATTAATTCCAAAATCATTGCTTCGCTGCTCGGTTACTTGTGAATTGGAAAAGTTCAATCCCAAATTCCGCTCTTTATTAAAGTTTACAGCAATATTCAATCTGTTTTTGGTCAAGAGGTCTAATCCAATCAAAGGAGCAAACCGCTCAGAAAGAACGACTTGATTTAAAACATAAATTGGTATGAACTGCCCTGACTGGTTTAACTCTGAGGGTGCGGGGATGTTCTGTAACGTATTGAAGAGTTCTAATCCATTCTGGTACTGCAAGGAATTTGAGAAATTGCTTACATCATATGTGGAGGTATAAGCATGTGTGATATTGATACTCGTGAAAATATCGCTCAGACCTTTTACTCTTGAAAGCCCCCGATAATCTAATCTCCAATTCGGTAAAGGTGTTCGAGGGAAAGGATTAAGATTGAAACTGCTGGCATCTTTTCCTCGATAAGCAGCTAAAAAAGAAGGAATAAGAACATCTTGACCATTTACAGAAAATTCCCCACCTGAATTACCTTCTAATCTCGATTTTATTATTGCTCGATTATTTTCGAAATCTGTAAATAGTGGAGAGATATTATCGAAATCATCTCTACTGAAAGTTGTGCCCAGCATAATTGTTGTAATGCTATAGGAGCCGATTCGGTTAGGGCTTATCGATAAATATTCACCTGGATTATCGAATGAATTTCTGAATATTTCACGGTATTCTCCAGATTCTCGCTTGGTCGCATTCAGAGTGATTTTGAAGTCTTGAAAGGGCTCCACCATACTTCCAAATCTCATATTTATCACTTTGTTTTGCAGAAAAGGTTGCGTCAATTCTGGACTTGGGGCCATGATTCCCATACTGGCAAAATCATTTCTTAGGGTAGGGTCTTGACTTCCAAATAAGAATGCTAAGCCTGGATTGCCGAAAAGCCGATCCATTCCTAAAAGTCCAGTGTTGGGCTGATAACCGGGGAGGAATGTCCCCTCAATTTTCCCCACGGTAAAGGTGAATTCCTTGATCATCATCAAGGTTTTGAGGAGTTTATTTGTAAAGGGTGATCCAATAGTATCTTCTGCTGTCAAGGTATTCCTGCCTGGGATGCTCGGTCGCTTTGGTGCATTTAGAGCGGCTAATTTTTTGTTTTTGTTGTAAAGCTTAACTAAATCTAGTTTGCCTTGAAGACTTTGATCTCGAGTGTTTTGTATGGTATTACCTAGGGTGTCTCGCTGACCAATCGCTCCTGTCAACCAAGTATAGGTTGTACCATACCGGTAGTCTGCTTTTATCCAATCTGTCAATGGAGACTTGTCAAAAGGGATAGTGTAGTTCAAATTGACGTTGTGATTGTAATTGGTTTTTCTGCCGAATCGCCAGAAGTTCGTCCGAA
The DNA here is from genome assembly GCA_963926065.1 of uncultured Algoriphagus sp. Lineage (GTDB taxonomy): Bacteria > Bacteroidota > Bacteroidia > Cytophagales > Cyclobacteriaceae > Algoriphagus. Next base: position 23,359 of record CAWUWQ010000125.1, on the reverse strand, counting down.
CCGAGTCAGACTTTTCTTGGCTATCCAAATCTCCCTGCGGTTCATCTATCACTGCTAAAACACTTCCGCTGTAATCTACTCGAAGATTCTTTGTCAGATCCCAATTCACCGTATAGAATCGATTCATGAAGAAGCTCTTTTGGAAAAGGGGATCAACACCACCTGTTCCCAATTGATCGTTTCGATATTGAGATCGAAGGAATCTTCGATCAACGTCCAATCTTGCCAAGACTAAAGTAGGAGATAGGTTTAAATTGAAATCTTTGATTAGGCGTAGATTTGGAGAATTTAAAAATTCTGAATTCTTAAATGGTTCGATCAAGAGTGGTTTTGGCTCGAAGCTATAGGTGATATTTCCTCTGTAAGTTTTGAAATTGTAAGCCTGAATCTGTGCATTTGTCTGCGTTACAGTACCAAAAGAATAGGAGAGGGACAAATTACTGATGTCATAGAATCTATTTTTCGCTTCTGGATTTGTCTTTATTTTCCGGACATTGTTGAAACTGAAGTTTTTTCGTTTCAATTGGTCTAAAGCTATCCCTCGATAAGCTTCACGTTGTTGATTAGTTTCAAATTTCTGTAGAGCTACTTCGAATGGAACATCCGGGTTCAACGGATCATATTGTGGTCTTGTCGATGAATTTTCAATACTGAAATAGAAAGGAATACTTACTCCTAACCCTTCTGGAAGTAATTTGTGGATGTCCACATTGGTAGAAATATCATATTGAGTTGTGGCTGTGCGACTTCGCTGTGAAAGTCGTGTTTCTAAGCCTCCAAATCCGATTGAATTATGTCTGATTGAAGCAGAAACTACAGCAACATCCGCAATTTTAGCATTAATCAAAGCATTTGCCGCCCAGCCATTTGACTTTGTAAAGCCAGTAACTCGCAATTCATTCGCCCAAATACAGATACTTCTACTTCCTCCTCCATTGAGGCCTGGATTACGTACTCCAATCATAGTAGTCTGGGATTGGGAGAGTTCTGGCCGACCCACTACAGTCACTTTGTATTGCCGAATTGTTTGAGAAAATGGAAGGTTAAGCGGAACCCTATTATTATCTCGTTCCACTTTTACCCCAACAATCTCTTGAATAGCAATATCAATTTCATTTTCAAGTGGCCAGATAAGACTAGGGTCTCTAGTTCCCTTCGGAGTAATCGTAAGCGGAACCTCGATCTCATAATAATTGTCAGTGAAGTCAGTTCCAAGCCTTAAGAAGGCTGTAATCTCGCCGTCAATTGCATCTTCACTATCTGCATGCAAGAACATTTTGATTCGCTCAAACTGAACCAAATCAAGAGTTACATTCTTGAAAACTGCTCTGGCATCTCTAGCCTGAAGATCTTCCACACATACTCTAAGCGACTGCTCATTCAATCTACGCTCCACTGTTGAAGTATTATCCCGATCTCGGATTATTCCCGGAGGAAGAACATAAGGACTTTGCGTAGCGCTTCCTTGACTATTTTCTTCAATCCCTACTACATCAACAGTGACATTGGAATTGTCAGGCTCCGGAATCTCAAAGAAACCTCGCTCAAAAAGTGATTCTTGGAATACTCTCCACTGACTACCTACCATCCTGAAGTTTGCCATACGCATCACTACAGGTTGCTCAAAATCTGTAAGGTATGTTCTTATCCAACGAATTGATTTGAATCCACTGATACTTCCCTGTACACGATCAGGCTGTCGAACGGGGATTCGTATTAGATACCAATCCACATTTTCACCGGCTTCATTGTGAGTGACTTTATCTACGATGTAGTTTTGCCCAACCTGTAATTGCCCAGGACGAAGGTCTAATTCATACTCGTAGTAGTTTTCCAATTCATTGACGGTATTATCGGAGTTTAGATCTTCGTTGTCAGGTAAGTTGGACCCCGATGGAGTATATGGAAGATTTTGATTTGCGGTTACCGGAGTATTTCGCTCTTGGCCATTGAATTTTTTATATCTCTCAAGGATTTTGACATTGTTCGCGTCAAAATTCTCATCCAAATAGTATTGGAAAAAGTCTGCCGACACATCCTGCTCGATGCTACTTCTAGCTTCAGTAGAAACACTGAGTCGATCTAGAAATCTGGTTCTGAAGAAAGCTGGCTCGTCTTCATTTTTCAGTCCGTCCAATCCGACGTCTTGGTTGACTCGAGAGATTTCAGAATTATCAAAAGCAGGTAATAAGAATTGCTCTCTAGTGATTCGTCCCCATTCATTACTTCCGGTTTCGGCAGGATCACCATCGGCTGGAAGTCCGTTTTCGAATGAATGTCTTCCATCTTTCAAGACATCTTCCGAGATATCTCCAAGGTTGATCAATAATTTACCTCCTGTGGTGTTGTTCTGATTTAAAACGCCATCAAGGACTTTTCCATTTTCTCCTTGGATGAATGGATCCAATAACCAGAATTCAATGTAATCGATATTCGTTCGGTCAAAATCTACTTCTGTGGTAATAGCTCGGGTTATTGCTCCAAAATTTCTTCTTGGGTTAGGTAATTGCCCAGTTTGAGTCAAATTGGGGTTGTAATTATACATTCCTCTTTCACTGGGGAAGAAAGCTAACTCAAAAAGTGGCTCTGGTGTGATAATGACATCGCGGTCTTGCTGCGGAAAAATCTCCTGCGGTAGTACTCTTCTCACGTAGTGATTTCTACGGTCTTCCCGAGTAATATTGGCTGGAACACCAGGCCCATTTTCCCGGTAGAAAATATAATCAATATTATACCAAGCTAATCGGGCTCGTCGATAGGCTGCCCCAAGATTATCTTCAGTTTGATTGCTTAAGTCAAATCGGTTATCCTCTGTTTGAGGAGTAGATCCAAGTTTCCAGCTTTGATTTGCTGCTCCACCCAAATTAAAAGGTGTGACAGCTGCCTCAAAATCGTCGATGTAAGAGGCCTGATCTCCGCCCACCTGATTAGAAGTGCCTGGAATCAAATGTGCAAACTCACCACTAAACTGAACCATCGAGGTCTCCTTCGTATCTGTAAAAGGGAGTGCATCAGCCAATTTGGTCAACCATCGGGATTCATCACTATAATTAGCATCGAGTCCCCAAATGCTATTTCGCAAGGTCTCACTTCCTGTGGCAATTCGGGTCACATTTGGTCGCTCGTTCAAGTATAGAAAAGTGCCTCCCAAGTTGAATTTATCACTGAAAAGATAATCGAGACGAGTACCTAATAAGCTTCGTGTTTGGAAGGAAACCAAATCAGCTTTTTCAAAACTTACATTGATTTGCTTTCCAGACTGTAAGATCGCGTCATTGATGATTACTAATCGACCGGTATTGTAATCGACCGTAAAGTCTACTCCTTCGGTAAGAGGAATATTTCCTGCTTGGACAATCACAGAGCCTGGAGAAATATTTAAGCCGGGAAGTTGGATCTCACTCGCTGATCCTGCTGTAAGTCTACCTTTCAGAAAGTACTTGTTGAGTCTAGTGACTAATTCTGCATCGGCTTGGGTAGTGTTATAAAGTGTGTCGTAGACATACTTATCCTTCAATACGACCTCGGTAGGATTAAATTTATTTGCCAGGTTGGATCCAAAAGGTTCAAGAACAGGAAACACTAAAAGTCCCCGATTGGAAAGAATAGTTAAGCCTTCGACGAAGTCAAAATTCCCATCTGGCGCAGGATCATTTTGAGGGTTTAGATTATCAAGACCTGTCAGTCGGATGAGGGGAATGTCTTTGATATTTTGGCCTTCGAGTAAGGAAGGGTTGTCTAAGCCTGTGCGGTCATCTCGGTAGATTACCTGAAGTTGGAAGCCTTCTCTTAAAATCTGGTTTGCATTTAGTGAATAAATGTTTTTCATCATCAGATCCCAAGTAGGAGTCTTAGTATTGATTCTTGCAGGACGAAGTAGTTTTAAAAATATCAATTCATCTTCTGCGCGAGCTTGATAATCTTCTGTCAACTCACCTACTTTATAGACTTGGCCGTTATAAGTGTATTCGTAGGAAACAGCTAGAACTTCATCATTTTGAAGCCTTCGGAAAAGAGATAGGTAACCAAGTTGAGGGTTGAAAAAGTATTCAGAAGGATCGAGTTTTCTTGAACCATTGATCTGCTCGAAGTCAACTCCTTTACGTAAACTTAAAGTTGATTCAATTGATCTTGCTCCAGTATCAAAAGGTCTAAAAGTAGGGTTGTTCGAAATAGATCCATAAAGGTTGTTGGCGTTATTTCCAGCCGGAGCACCTGGTGTTCCACTTCCGACTGCGGGATTTGAGGGGTTGAAAATTACTCTTCCCTCCCCTAGATCAATAAATGCGGCAAAATTTCGTAAGGTCTCCGTGTTAGTCGCACGATTCATGATGTAAACTTCGATTCGAGTCACGTTGACTCCAGAAAGTACCTGTGGAAGTCCTCTCAGCCATTTCTCGTAATTGTCTCTGAAAAAGTGAGAAAGGAAAAAGTGGCGATTCTCGTCATATCTTGATGCTTGGATATCGAAAGTTCTGCCTTGGCCATTTGCGTCAATGGTCAAATTGTCTCTCCTGCCTCGTTGAGTAGAGGCTACAGCTGTCATACTTAATTTGCCAAACTGAAGCTGTGTTTTTACGCCAAAAAGGTTCTGAGCGCCTTGAATCAATCGGTTTTGGACAGGCATACTCACATTTCCGATCTCAACGGATTTGACGATATCTTCTTCAAATCCATTAAATTCTACTTTCAACTGATTTTGAAAATCAAAGGAATTATTGGAATCGAAGTTTGCGCCTATTTTAACTTTTTCTCCAAGAGTTCCATTAACCGCCATCTGAATCTGTTGGTTGAAATTGAATCCGCCATTTTGCTGCTGACGGATCGGAAGGGTAGGATTATCCACTCGCCTGAATACTGCTCCGAAATCCAGATTTACATAGCCCGAAGGAATTATATTAATCTCTGAGCCCCCAAATAATCGATCAAAAGAAGGGCTTATGGTTAACGGCGGAATCAGACCTCGTCCCTCTACGGCACTTTCTCCATCGCCGCCCTTTGCACGACTTCTCCAATATTCCTGCCGGACCTTGTATTCTTGAATTTTTGAGAACTCTTCAAAATCATACTCCTGTTCATTTCCAATTCGTGTAGAATCTAATTGATCTACAATATTGTACCTAAGCGTAGAATCAATCAAAACTTGAACGGATTGATCAATAGGTGAAGGTTTATAAAACGGGATGCGTGAAGTATAAAAAGGATTGCTTTGGGGGAATAGGGGATTTGTCCTCATATTTTGCCATAGCAAATATGAGGGTGAAATTCTCCTGAGATTCAAGGAATCAATCCGAGACTGGGTGCGGTCAGGACTGGCCTGTTGAGCCTGGGAAGTGGTAAAGGTGAGGATAAGTCCCAAAAGCATGATACTCAGAGGCCAACCCACTAAAAACCTTCGCCTGCAAAAAGTTAGTATCTTCCGAAAGTTCAATACAGCTAGATATTATGGTGTCTTTAAAGATGCTTTAATTAAATCTTCTAACGAAATTTCCCCAACGGTTTTTTTGAGAACAGTAGCTATATTTTTTTCTGCTGCAGCCTTCGGGAATCCTAGCGTAATTAAGGCTTGTAACGCTTCTTCCCGTGTTTTATTACTTGATTTCAAAAATCCTAGTGAAGCAGTACTCCCATCATTTCCAGCTTTCCCTACCTTATCCTTCAATTCAAGAATTATCCGTTGGGCTGTTTTAGTGCCAATTCCTTTGACATGCTGAATTGTCCCTACATCTCCAGAAAGAATAGCATGCTCTATTTCCTCAGTACTCAAGGAAGATAAAATCATCAGGCCAGTATTTGGACCTACTCCATTGATCCCTATTAAAAGTAAGAAAAGACGTTTTTCATCTTCTTCTTTAAAGCCGTAAAGTGTATGCGCATCTTCTTTGATATGCAAAAAAGTGAGGAGCCTAATCTGCTCCTCATCTTTAATTCTACTGTAAGTTTGAAGCGAAATTTTGACTTGGTAGCCAATTCCTCCTACATCAATAATTACATATGTTGGGTCTTTTATAACTAGTTTCCCACTTAGATATGCGATCATAGCTTAAATGTTGGTTTGAGCATCTACGACAGCTATTGCTACCATATTGACAATTTCTCGGATTGAACTTCCAAGCTGTAAAATGTGCACTGGCTTATTCATACCCAACAATATCGGGCCTATAGCTTCTGCATTCCCAAGTTCAGCCAAGAGTTTGTAAGCGATATTTCCAGAACTTAAATCTGGGAATATCAATGTATTAGCCTTTTTGTTAAGCAAATTTGAGAATGGATACATCTCTCGTTGGATCTCCTCATTTATTGCCACATTTGCTTGCATCTCTCCTTCAATAATTAAATCTGGGAATCTCTTTTTCGCCATTGCAGTGGCCTTAGCCATTTTGGAAGGAATATTCCCTTCTGCTGAGCCGAAGTTTGAGTAAGATAAGACCGCGATTTTAGGTTCCATATTAAAGAATCTGACCGCATCAGCAGTCAATCCAATGATATCTACTAACTCTTCAGCAGTAGGGTCAAGATTTACCGTAGCATCAGCAAAAAAGAAAGGTCCCTTAGCGGTATTCATAATATACATTCCCGCTACGCGCTTAGCGCCAGGTTTAACCCCTATGGAATGTAGGGAAGGAAGTATCGTCTTAGGATAATCTTTAGTAAGGCCAGAAATAAATGCGTCTGCTGCCCCAGTCTCGACCATTAAAGCGCCAAAGTAATTTCGTTGAGTTACTAATCTGCTCGCCTCAGAACTGCTCATTCCCTTTCGCTGTCTTTTCTTGAAAAGAATGTCCGCAAAATTGTGGAGCATTTCTTTTTCTTCCAACGGATCAATGATGGTAACCCCATTCAAATCCAAAAGATTTTCTTCGATCAAAGCGAGAATTTTTTCTCGATTTCCAAGTAAAATTGGATTTCCGATTTTTTCATCACGGATGATTTGAGCGGCTTTCAAGATTTTCCGGTTGTCAGCTTCGGCAAAAACTACCCGCTTTGGATCTTTTTTAGCTCTGGCAATTACCACAGACATCAATCGCTGATCGATACCGATTCGTTCTTGAAGCTCTATCTCATAAGCATCCCAATCTTTAATTGGGAATTTGGCCACACCTGAATCCATAGCGGCTTTGGCTACTGCAGGAGCAATGGTTGTGATTAGCCTTGGATCTAGTGGTTTTGGGATTAAATACATTCTTCCAAAGCCTAATTTGCTTTCACCATAAGCCTTGTTTACAATATCGGGAACTGGCTCTTTTGCAAGTTTTGCGATAGCTTTGGCTGCTGCCAGCTTCATTTCTTCATTGATTGAAGTAGCTCTCACGTCAAGCGCTCCTCTGAAAATATAGGGGAAGCCAAGGACATTATTCACCTGGTTAGGATGGTCTGATCGGCCAGTAGCCATAATCAAATCTTCACGGGCTGCAATTGCTAAGTCATAAGGGATCTCCGGATCGGGATTTGCCAAGGCAAAAACGATTGGGTTTGGCCCCATTAACTTGATTTGATCTTGCGACACAATATTTCCAGCAGAAAGACCTAAAAACACATCTGCACCTTCCAGTGCATCAGAAAGCGTGTGAATATCTCTATCTGTAGAAAATTCTTTTTTGATATAATCTAAGTCGGGACGATCATTTCTGATTGCACCTTCTTTGTCACACATTACCAAGTTCTCACGCTTGACTCCAAGTGACATATAAAATCGGGTGCAAGAAACGGCTGAAGCTCCAGCTCCGTTTACGACTAATTTGATTTTTGAAATATCCTTTTCGACAATTTCCAATGCATTTAGCAACGCCGCTCCAGAAATAATAGCTGTGCCATGCTGATCATCATGCATCACAGGGATTTTCATTTCCTTTTTTAAGGCTGTTTCGATTTCGAAACATTCTGGGGCTTTTATATCCTCTAAGTTGATTCCTCCAAAAGTAGGCTCTAGAGATTTGATGATTTGGATTAGCTTTTTGGGATCTTTTTCATTGATCTCAATATCAAATACATCGATTCCTGCAAACTTTTTGAAAAGTACACCTTTGCCTTCCATGACTGGTTTGGAAGCTTCAGGTCCAATATCTCCAAGGCCTAAAACTGCTGTCCCGTTAGTAATTACACCGATTAAATTTCCTTTTGCGGTGTATTTATATACGTTTTCCACATCTGCTTCGATCTCCTTGCAAGGCTCAGCTACTCCAGGGGAGTAGGCTAAGGCAAGATCCATTTGACTAGATAGAGGTTTGGTGGGGATTACTTCGATTTTTCCAGGTTTACCCTGAGTATGGTAATTTAGGGCGTCTTCTTTACGAATTTTAATGGCCATATAAAGCTAAAATTATTATTGGGTTTTAGGCCCCCGAATCATCCTTCCAACTTATATCAGTGTTGAGAAGAATAGTCTCTATTTCTCTGAGGGCATCACGATGTACTTCATTGGGATAGTACACAAAGCCCTCAAGGTAGTAAAGTTTTCCCTTTTCTTCATCGACCATCAAGTAGCCTAGGTAGGTTCCACCCATGCTTAAGTTGTTGGTTTTCCAGGAAGCCCTGATTTCGGTGGTAAAATTATCATTTATCACCATGTTTCTGAATGCAGGTGGGATTTGTTTTTCTGTGGTCACAAAAGAAGTTGGGTCATCGGGATCCCCAAAAATATTTTCTCGAGCAATAGAGTCTCTGAGTTTGAGGATGTTTTCAGGAAAAGTTTGAGATTCATCCACGTAATCTTCCACATGAAAAAATAAACTTATGTCTGCCCGTTTTGCACTTGGAGTAATCTGTCTAAGCCAAACAAACCCATTTTTAGATTTTGCAATTTGGTAAGATGCCGGAACATTGATTTGGATTCCAACGTTATTTTTGGCTTCCGCTGCAGCTTCTGTGTTTTTTCGAGCAAGAATAATTTTTTCTAACCTGCCTCGCTCACGAACTTCGAAAAGATTCTGAAGTCTATTTCCATTTTTCTTTAGATTATCAATTAACTCTTTCTCAGTATTTCCAAAAAGGTATAGGACTTCTTGACCGATAGCATACTCATCTTCCATTCGAAGCGAGTAAATGCTTATGTTATTCATTGCTTTTTCCTTCGATTCCTTCGAGAATTGTGCATTAATAGCCTGGCTTGAGCCTCTCTTATCATCAAAAGTCGTTACATAAATCAGGTTAGTGGACATTTTGAGCATACGAGTCATAGCTCTTGGATCCACGATATTCACCTTGAATTTGGACTCTGAACGGAACATTCCTGGAAGATCTGATGCGAAAATTGTTCTAAGCTGATCTCCAACAGGACCGGCCCATTTTACAGAATCAATGACCATGATGATTTCTCCTATAGAGCCTCTGGCCTTAGGTTTTGTGCTATCCGGGGAGTCTCCGTTTGGAGCACAACTTGCTACCAAGGCTAACAATAGGATGCCAGAAATAAATGATGCTAATAGTTTCATGAATGAAGAGGTTTCTTTTCTGGGACAAATTAAGTACATAAAAATACTTAACCTTTTTTGAGCCACCTATTTGGGAATTGTTAAAAAAATTTAACAATTGAAAAAAGTTGATTAACTGATAATTAATCGTTGACCAGGTTTTATCGTATTGTTATTCAGGTTATTAAGCCGTTTAATTTGTTCCACCGTCAATCCGGGGGTTTTCTTGGAAATAATCCATAATGAATCTCCAGGTTGTACGATATAAAGATTCTTTCCTCCAGAGGTTGAACTCACTTGAGCAATTGTTGATTTTGCGCCTGATGAGATCTTTAATTCTTGACCTACTTTGATCAGATTGGAAGAAAGATTGTTCCATTCTTTTAGTGCCGTCACTGTGACACCATTCCGATTGGCTATAGTCCCGAGGACGTCACCTGATCTCACCTTATAAACTGAACTTTGAACTTTCGCTGATTCTCCAGGGGTAGCTTTTTTAATTACTTCTGGGTCATCAACACTTGCCAATAGTTGAGTAGTAGGGTTTGAAAGTGAATCCGTAAACCAAGCTAAGTTTTCTGTCACGTAAGCTGACTTACCCTTAGGAATTCGGATAGCCATGGAGCGATTACTATCTGGCACTTTCTTATTCTTAATAGATGGATTTAGTCTTTCGAGGTCAGCTACGCAAAGGTTGGTCAATTCAGCTAATTTACTCAATTCGAAAGCTCGGTTAAATCTGATCTTTTCATGAGCTATGGCATAAGTAGGTTCTTCCAAATGAAAATTATGTTCTTCCAAATGATTTAACAGATAAAGCATGGCCTGGAATTGCGGAATGTAACTTCTAGTTTCTTTAGGAAGGTAATTGTAGATTTCCCAGAATTTTTTCTTTCCTCCAGATCTCCTAATTGCCTTTCTCACATTTCCAGGACCACAATTGTAGGCCGCCATCGCCACTTCCCAATCTCCAAACATCCGATATAGAGACTTTAGATATTTTGCTGCGGACTCTGTAGAATGATCTGGATCCATACGATCGTCGACATCCGAGTTGATTCGCATTCCATACATTCCGCCTGTAGCAGGCATAAACTGCCAAAGTCCCATTGCACCTACGCGGGAACGGATTTGAGGATCTAAGCCTGATTCGATAATAGCAAGGTATTTGATTTCCAATGGCATTTCATGCTTAACCATCGTCTCATCGAACAAAGGGAAAAACAAATCTTTTCGAGCCATTACCATTTTGGTGTAGTCTCGATTACGCACCGTGAAATATTGAATAAATGAAAAAACCTGATCGTTCAATTCAAAAGACATTTCAATGTCCATTGCCTTCACTCGCTTGTCAATTTCTTCGTAGGTGAAGTCAGGAATATACTCGTATTGATAATTTGGAAGCAGCTCGTCTTCCGATATATCGTTGGCGGCAACAGTCTGTTCATCTTGAGAAAAAGCCTTTTTCAGTGGAATCAAACTAGCTAGAATTACAAGTAGGATTGAACTGAGCAGTTTCTTTTTCATCTTTTTTAGAAAGTTAGATTAGTTAGATAATTACTGAAAGCATAGAGTTCTGCTTCCTTGAAGGAGTTTGAGATCACTTGTAAACCAATTGGCATTCCATTCTCATCTTTTCCATTGGGGATTGAGATGGCTGGTACGCCCGATACTGAAGCTTGAACTGTAAATAAGTCTTCTAGATACATGGCCACAGGATCATTACTATGCTCGCCAAATTTGAACGCCGTGGAAGGAGTTGTTGGCATGATAATGTAGTCAAAATCTGACAAAAGATTTTCTGTAAAATCTTTTATTAGTCTTCTGACTTTTTGAGCCTTAGTGAAATAGGCATCATAATAGCTTGCGCTTAATACAAAAGTACCCAACATTATTCTCCGTTTTACTTCCTCACCAAAGGCCTCGCTACGTGTGAGTTTGTACATGCTTTCCAGATTGTGTGCATTTGGAGTACGGTAACCATATTTTACTCCATCAAATCGCGATAGATTAGAGCTTGCTTCTGCGGTAGTCAGAATGTAGTAGGTAGGTAGAATATGATTTAGTAATGGAAAACTTACTTCCTTAACTTCATGACCTTCGTTTTTCAACTTTTCCAAAACGCCTAAGGTATTCGTTTTTATTTCGGCCTGGAGAGTTGGCGACTCGATTGTTTCTTTGAGGTAGGCAATTTTGGCTTTTTTATCAAAATGCAATAGTTCGCTATAGTGTAATACTGGTTTTCTAGAAGAAGTGCTGTCAAATTCATCGTGACCTGCCATGATTTCCATAATCAAAGCATTGTCTCGGACTGTGGTGGAAAACACACCAATTGCATCAAAAGAAGACGCATAAGCAATAAGCCCCCATCGAGAAACTCTTGAGTAGGTAGGTTTCATTCCAATGACGCCAGTGAAGGCAGCAGGCTGTCTGACAGATCCCCCTGTATCTGTTCCCAGAGAAGCAGTACAAAGGTTTGCTTGCACCGCCACAGCTGACCCTCCTGAAGATCCGCCCGGGACTCTGGATTCATCGGCAGCATTCAGAACTTTTCCGTGAGTGGAATTTTCATTGGAACTACCCATTCCAAACTCGTCACAATTCAATCTACCTAGGATTATAGCATCCTCATCGATAAGACGCTGAATAGCAGTAGTGGTGATCTGGGATTTAAAGCCTTTTAATATTTTGGATGAAGCATTTGCTTCGTGGTCTTTGTAGCAGAGGACATCTTTGATGCCAATCACCATTCCTGCTAATTTTCCAGCTCTCCCTTGTGCGATTTTTTCATCTATTTGATCAGCATGAGCTAAAGCAGACTGCTCATAAACTTCGACGAAGGCGTTGAGATGCGCCTTCGTCTGAATGTTATGTAAATAATGTAAGACAACAGCTTTACAGCTAGCCTCTTTTTTTTCGAGCGATTTTTTGATTTCGTCGAAAGAACTAAATCTTTCCAATGGAATTGACTTAAAGGATTACTTTTTCTTGTCTTTCATACCTTCTTCGAGGTCATTCTGAATGTCCTTGGTGGCATCTTTGAATTCTCTAATTCCGCGGCCTAAGCCTTTGGCAAGTTCAGGGATTCTTTTTGCACCGAACAATAGGAGGATGACCAAAACGATCAAGATCATTGAGCCGGGACCCATATTCTGAATAAAACCTAATGTTGACATATTGGTGTTGTTTAAAGGTGAATTAGATAACAAAGATAGAACTGTCATTGGCTATCGCAAAGCAGATCCTCTTTTTTATGAATATACGAATCTTATTGCTATTTGGATGTAATCCAAGTGCTCGGATCCATGACCGATAGTCCTTTCCACGTTTGGAAATGTACCTCGGCTTCTCCATCAGGACCTGTAGCTACTAACCCAATTACATCTTTTGCACTCACTTTTTGACCTGATTTTACAGAAATGGTTTTTAGCTTGCTATACATGGTATAATACTCCCCATGCTTGATGATAACTGTGCCTCCATAACCTGGCATGGTCGTTATTTTGGTTACCGTTCCGTCAAAGACTGTCCTCACATTTGAGTTGGGCTGAGTTCGAATATCGATCCCGTCATTCTCCATTGTGATTCCTTTTAGCGTAGGATGGGGGTAGGTTCCGTACCGCTGGGAGATGAATCCCGTTTCCACTGGCCAAGGTAATCTTCCCTTATTACCTGCGAATGAACTTGAGAGCGCTGCTGCCTCAGGCGTCATTGGCATACTCGTTCCAGCGGATTTTGTGGTTGTGCTATTTTCTTTTCTGGCGGCAGCCTCTGCGCGTTTAATCTCATCTTCGATTACTTGCTTGATCATTCTATTCAATTGATCTTGCTGCTTTTTGGTAGCTGTGATTTGACTTTTAATCTCTCGCTCTTTCTTCGATAAGGTATTGACTACTCCTTGCTGAGTTTGCTTGAGACGATCTAGCTCTTGCCGCTCTTTTTGTTCTTCAGACAAAACTTTCACTTTTTCTGATTTTCGCTGATCTAGCGTAATCCGTTGTTCAGCTAGCTCCTGACTTAGTTTTCCGATTTGAATTGCTTGCTGCTTTCTACTATCGGTGTACTGTTTCAGATACATGAGACGGGCATACAACTGATTAAAGTTACCCGAACTGAATACAAATGCCACAATCGAAAGACCTCGATTCAATTTCGACGCATTGTAGATCATTCGACCATATTCTGCTTTTAAATCTATTAATTCAGCTTCTAAAGAACTGATTTTCGATTCGGTTTCATTGATTTCTTGATTAATCAATTTTACTTCCCGATCTAGGGTATTTACCAGCCGGGTTTGCGTTTGAAATTGTCGGGTGATTGCATTTAATTCCCCGATCGTACTTTTTTTGCTTGCGGTTGTCTTACGCAAGATTGCATCAAACTCTTTGAGTCGTTCTTGAACAGCAGCTTTCTCGCGCTCAAGTTCTTCTCTAGACTTTTTTGTTTGAGCACTTAGTTCGCCTCCTTGAAGCGAAAACAATCCAGCTATAAAAAATGCAACTAGAATAAACTTGCGGAACATTAGCTTAGAATTTGAAAGGGAAATTCAACGGATCAGTAAAAGGCTCAATGCTAGTCCATTCGATATTGATTATTGTGTTTTGGCCTCCTCCTGGAAGTTGATAGGCTAACTTGATCAATACTCCAATTGGAAAAGGCTGAGAATCTACTTCTTGGAATCCAGAAAAACTTGCCAGCAAAGAGCCACGATCATCAAGGGAGTTACTTACTGACTCGATTACTTTGCCATGGCTTTCTTGAACCTTGCTGAAATATCTAACTTGATTTCGCACTTGGGTCACCTCAAATACTTTTCCTACCCGGACCAATCGATCTTCGTAATCGATGTGGTGTGGGGGATTTGCCCAAAGAAGATTTTGAAATAATTCAAGTGATAACTTTAATCCAAATACTGAATCAAATTCATTAAACGAGAGATTTACATCTTCTTTTCCAATTCGATCTTTGATCATGATTTTATCTTGGGTGATCAATCCACGAACGGCCTCCATTCCCATTCCAGGGGAAACGGTAAACCATAATACACTGTCTTTTTTAGCTCGGAGATTTAGACTCCCTCGGGTAATTTTTCCAGATTCTTCTTCAATGACAATTTTTGCCTTGGCATTCAAATAATCATAGGAGGCGTACAAGGGACTAAAGTCTCCCATTTTCCCATCGCCTTGGTAGGGGATTACTTTTTTGGAACAGGAAGAAATGAAGCCTAACAGGATAAAAATGGCAAGTGCCCTAAAAATTCTATTCATAGTATTTCCCTTCTTTTATCTTAAGCGAAAGATTTTTTGATACTTCAGTAGTGGCCTCAGCTTTTTTCCAATAGCTGATTGCTTCGGATTTATTCCCTAAATGATAAAGTATGTCTCCGTAATGCTCCAGCATCACGCCACTCGGCTCTGCTTCGTGTATAAAAGCTAAGTCCATATACTTTTTGGCTTGTTCGTAATCTTCCAGTTGGAATAGAATCCATGCATATGTATCAAGGAAAGTGCCATTATTTGGAAACCTGATAACTACTTTTTCAGCCATTTTTTTTGCCTTTTCCAAATCCAACTTTTCGAGAGATAGAAAATAAGCATAGTTATTCAGCACTTGCTCGTCATTTGGATTGAGTTTCAATGCCAATTCAAATTGTTCAAAAGCTTTCTCCTTCTCTCCAAGGTTATATAAAGAGCTGCCCAAAGACCCGTAGGCAGCTTGATCAAATTGGGGATTTCGATTCGCGTTAAGTTCTAATGCTTTTTCAAGAGAAATTACTGCGAGGCTATCCTTTTTTTGGGCAGATTTAACTACACCATCATAAAACCAAAACTCTGAATTCTCAGGAAATTCGTCAACTCCCATTATAGTAAACTTCTCTACTTCTTTGAAATTGGCTCCTTCTCCGAAAGAGCCTAAAATCACTTGTTCGAGTAAAGAAGCATCTTTAGGATTTAGCTCAAGTGATTTCTTGAAATATTCTATCGCTGCTTCTTGGTCTTTTAACTTGGCCCTTCGCTCGCCCATTGCTGCATAAATACCTGCATTTTCAGATGAGCTTTCTACCATTAGGCTTTCCAAACTGTCTAAAAGTGATTCGCGCTCCTGAGTTTTTACCTCATTTAAAATGGAGGAATAAGCCCGGGATTTCACATCTGGGTCAAGGTCTGAGCTAGAAAAAGCTTGATAGAGGTAATCGATAGACTCTTGGTTTCTTCCTTTTTCTTTCAGGAGAGAGTGAGCTGCCATCTGAAGCTCGGGCTGATTCGGATATTTCTGGAGTTCTTTCGATATCAATGCTAGTGATTGATCAACTTTATTATTGTTGTACAGTATTTCTACTAAGTTCAACACATAGGAAGGATTACCGGGTTTTGCATCAATGAGCTTTTCGCCTTCTTGGATAGCTAGGCCAAGTTTGTTGTTTTTGAGGTAGATCCGCTGTTTTTGGATGGTAACAGGTTCCATTACTCCATAATATTGCTCTGCCCGATCGAGTACTACCAATGCTTTTTCAAGTTCATTGGCAGTCAAGTAAATAGATGCTAAGTCTAAATTATATTGTTGATTGGATTCCCCATCTGAGGTAAGTCGATCTAGAATTTCTGCTGCTTTGAGAGGCTGCTTCAGACTTGTGTAGATTTCAGCTAGCATCAGGGAGTAATATTTATTTTCACCGTCTAGCTCCTGAGCTTTAGACGCGAAAGATAAGGCTTTCGTAGGGTCGTTGGCTTTGACTAAAACTTCTGCAAGCTTATAATGAATGGCGGGTTCATCTGGCAAAAACTCTAATGCCTTTTGGAAATAGAAGTACCCTTTTTCAAGCTCACCAAGGACTAGATTTTTTTCTCCTTCAATAAAATATCTTGTTCCTTTGGATTCTTTCTCTTGTTGCTTTCGCTCTTTTTTAGAGAGTGAGGACTGAGCAAATCCAGTAATACTGGCAAATAAGAAGGTGAAGATTACTAGTAGGAATTTTTTCGAAATCACGGAATTAGTGCTAAGCTTTATCGAGACACAAACATAGTGCCTTTTGAAGAATATGACAGGTTGTTTAATAAAGTCCTTCAGGTATCTAATGGTTCAATCCTGATAAACTACAGTCCTAACGATCCAAGAAGGGGAATGATCTCAATCGTAACATAAATTGGCTTAAACTCAGTTTTTAGAGTTTGGGATAAATTTTCTAATCGTGTCTTTTTCTAAAATCACTAAAAGTCCTATAAAAATCACAATCAAGCTGTTTTTTGCAAAAAAGTTAAGGATGGGCTCACCCAAATTCAGGTAGAAACCTCCGTAGCTTAAAGCAAAACCAATAATCAGGTAGAAAATATATTTCCCTGTTTGATAGGGTATGGGGTAATATTTTTGGCCAAAGAAAAAGCAGATCACACACATGACCAAATAGCAGGTTAGGGTACTTAATCCACCTCCTAAGAATCCCCAAATTGGAACAAGGAAGAATATGACTCCGATACTTACTACTGCACCAGCTAGCGTGATCCAAAATGAATAGCCTGTCTTATCTGTGATCTTGAACCAAATCGAAAGATTAAAATAAATTCCTAACAATAAATAGCCCATTAGGAGCATCGGCACAATGAATAGTCCTTCTTCGTAGCCAGGTCTTCTCAAAAACAGAGGGCCCAACCAATCCAGATTAACCGAAATCGCAATCATTAAACAAGTGCAAAAAAGAATAAAAGCATGCATCACTTTTGCATATAAAACTGGTGAATTTTGATTTCCAGACTGTTTAAAAAAGAAAGGCTCTGCCGCATATTTAAAAGCCTGAATCACTAAATTCATCAAGATTGCCAACTTAAAGTTTGCTCCAAAAACTCCTCCTGCTGCCCTGCTACTTAGTCCTGGGTAGAAATTTTCAGGGATCAAGTATTCAAAAAAGAGTCGGGAAATAAGCTCATTGGTAACACCCGCCAAGCCCATAAATAGCAAAGGCAAGGAGTATCCCCACATAGGTTTGAGGATCTCTTTGTCTAGCGAAAAAGAGAAAAAACCTGCTTTCCACCAGACGAAAGGGATAATCAATCCATTGGCAAGAAGATTCGCTAATAAAATATACTCGACCCCCCAATTTGATTGGTATCCAAGAAATCCTTCAGGAATGCTGCCTCTCGAAATCAAATAAGGTGTCTCTACGATCAGGATAATGTTGAGTCCTACATTGAGTATGATGTTTAAAATCTTTGCGCTAGCGAACACAAGCGCCTTGTTGTCGAGCCGTAGCTTTGCAAAAGGAATTGCTAAAACCGCATCAAAAGAAAGTAAAAGTGCAACCCACCGGAATAAATAGGCTTGCCCCGGATAATCCATCGTCTCCGCCAGCCAAGGTGCCAAAAGATAAAGTCCTGTACCAAGTACGAGTGTACTTGTGATCAAAAGTGATTGTGTGGTATGATAGACTTTTTTAGGATCGAGATTTTTTCCGGTGGTATACCTGAAAAAGGTGGTCTCCATACCATAGGTGAAAACTATATTCAAAAATCCAATTAAAGCGTAAATCGAAGTAAACGCACCAAGGTCTTCTTTGCCTAGGTAGGCAGTATAGACGATGATCAATAAAAAATTGATTGACCTGCCAAGAATGCTACTTAAACCATAGATCGCTGTTTGGCCGGCAAGTTTCTTTAGGTTACTCATTCTGAGTTATGGAGCCTATTCACCTTTGAAGGCTGGTTTTCTCTTCTCCAGAAAAGCTGAAGTGCCTTCTTTGTAATCTCCTGATTTGACGCAGCGGGCAAAACTGTTCGCCTCGGTTTGAAAGCCGTTTTCTTCGGGAAGAAAAACCGCATTGACACAGTCAACGATCATCCCTATTGCAAGTGGGGCTTTACTCATTATTTTTGAAATCAACTCCTCTGCTTTTTCTATCGCTTCTACTTTGGTAGGAAGCACGTGATTCACCAATCCAAGCGCCTTGGCCTCGTCAGCGCCTATCATATCTCCTGTCATCATTAGTTCATTTGCCTTTCCTCTGCCTACCAAAATGGTAAGTCGCTGTGTACCGCCGTAGCCAGGGATAATCCCCAAATTTACCTCAGGTTGCCCAAAACGAGCATTGGCAGTAGCAATTCTCATATGACAAGCCATGGCAAGTTCACATCCGCCACCTAGCGTGTACCCATTGGTCACGGCAATGATTGGCTTGTGGCAGTTTTCAATTATCGAAAAAATATCTTGGCCATTTTCAGCAAACTTTCGGGCATTCACTTCATTTAGGCTCGCGATTTCACTGATGTCAGCACCAGCTACGAAAGCCTTTTCTCCCGCACCCGTAATAATGGCGGCTTTGATCGATTTATTATCTACGATTTCTTCGAAAATGATTCTTAAATCCTCTAAGGTGTCAAAATTTAAGGCATTCATCTTGTCTTCACGATTGACGGTTAAGTACAATACGCCATTTTTTTCTTCAGTGAGAATGTTTTTCAAATCAGTCATAGTCAGAAAGGTGTTGTTAAACAAATATACAAGCAGACATATCATTCACAAATTCACAAGTTCAGAATTTGAATGTGATGCAGGGAAAAGAGTAATTCTAAAACCAATTTTTATAGTAATCATAAGCGGATTATTGGCCGTTTCCCAGTTCCTATCTCCTCATTTTTATATACTTTTGCAGAATAAAATTTAACTATATTCTTTATTACATATGTCTTCCAAAAGAAAAATAACTGTCGCTTATGGTGATGGCATCGGGCCAGAAATCATGAAAGCAACACTAAATATCCTTGAAGCTGCCGGAGCTCAACTCGAATATGATGTGATTGAAATCGGTGAGCAAGTTTACCTCAAGGGGATCAGCTCAGGAATGGAGCCAAAGTCATTTGACTCACTTCGGGAGACTAAAGTATTTTTGAAATCACCAATCACTACCCCCCAAGGTGGAGGATTTAAGTCGCTGAATGTAACCACACGAAAGTCTTTTGGATTGTTCGCAAACGTGCGTCCTTGCAGAGCTTTCTCACCATTTGTAAGAACCCATTTCCCGAAGACTGATTTAGTTATTATTCGTGAAAATGAAGAAGACCTTTACGCAGGAATTGAACACAGACAAACTCAGGAAGTCTATCAAACTTTAAAATTGATCTCTGAACCAGGTTCTGAGAAAATCATCAGATATGCTTTTGAGTACGCCAAAAAAAATGGCCGAAAGAAAGTGACTTGTATGACTAAAGACAACATCATGAAATTGGGTGATGGTCTTTTTCACAAGAAATTTGATGAGATAGCTAAAGAATATCCTGAAATTGAAAACGATCACAAGATCATTGATATAGGCACTGCACTAGTTGCAGACAGCCCGGAGATTTTTGATGTGATCGTGACACTTAATCTTTACGGAGACATTATTTCTGACGTTGCTGCGCAGGTTACTGGATCTGTTGGTCTTGGTGGATCAGCAAATGTAGGAGAAGAAGTAGCCATGTTCGAGGCGATTCATGGTTCTGCTCCTGATATTTCAGGAATGGGAATCGCAAATCCTTCTGGACTTTTGAATGGTGCAATTATGATGTTAGTCCACATTGGTATGCCGGAAATGGCTGAGAAAATCGCCAATGCTTGGATGAGAACGTTGGAAGATGGAATTCATACAGGAGATATTTATCAGGAAGGACTTTCAACCAAGAAGGCAGGAACTCAGGAATTTGCTCAGGCAGTAATCGAACGGTTAGGACAAAAGCCGATTAAGATGATTCCTGTAGAGTACGATAAGGAAGACACCAAACCAATGGTGATCAAACTCAAGCCTCAGATAAAACAAAAGAAAGAATTGATCGGAGTTGATGTATTCATCGATTGGGATGAGGATAATCGAAATTTCAATGTAATCGGTGAGCGTCTTAGAAAGGCAAATGCAAACGGTTTACAACTGCAATTAATCACAAACCGAGGTGTTAAGGTATTTCCAGAAGGAATGAGAGAGACTTTCTGCACGGATCATTGGAGATGCCGATTCAAAACTGCTGATCAAGGGGTGATCACTCATGACACTGTTCTTGAACTTTTGAAGCAGATTCAAGGCTTGGGCTTTGATTTTATCAAAACTGAACACCTCTACACTTTTGATGGAGTGAGAGGTTACTCACTCGCTCAAGGAGAGTAAGCGATATAAGAATTGAAAGGACCGGAGGAGCTGAAGAAATTCAGAGACTTCGGTCTTTTTTATGTTTTAACCATGAGGAACCCCAATTCTTTGGTAGATAATCTTCTCAAAATATTGACGAGGATTTCACTTCCTTACTCAATGATCTAATCGCGGTGGAATCAGTTGGATTTCGACCAATCATAAATACGAATTGGGTCTATATTCCATTTGATCTTTTTAAACTCTAGGATCTCCGATTATCTTGTGATCAAATTATGTCAAAGCGCGTCCTCATTATTACTTATTATTGGCCACCAAGTGGAGGTTCGGGTGTGCAGCGCTGGTTGAAATTTGCAAAATACCTGCCTGAAACTGGTTGGGAGCCGGTGATCTTCACTCCTGAAAATCCGGATTTTGACTTAAAGGATGAGTCTCTCTTAAAACAAATCCCTAAGAGTTTAGAGGTTTTGAAATTTCCAATTTGGGAACCTTATCAGCTTTTGAATAAAATCAGAGGAAAAAAGGAAACTCATCCTGGAAGGTTGTTGGAGCAAAAGGAAAAAAGCTGGCTGGAGCGTGCAGCCATCTGGGCAAGAGCTAATCTTTTGGTGCCTGATCCTCGGGTTTTTTGGGTGAAACCTTCGGTAAAGTTTTTAAGTGATTTGGTCGAAAAGGGTCAGTTTGATGCCATTGTTACCACTGGGCCACCTCATTCTATGCATTTAATAGGTTTGGAATTAAAGCGAAAGACCGGAATCCGTTGGATTGCTGACTTTCGAGATCCATGGTCAGGTTGGGAGTTTTTGGATACGCTACCCATGAGTAGCAGCGTGCGCAGAAAGCATTTAGCTCTGGAGAAAAGTGTACTAAGCGAAGCCGATGAGGTAATCACCATTTCACCCACCTTCCAAGACGATCTTTCCAAATTGGGAAATCGAGATATCCGATTATTGACTAATGGCTTTGATTCGGATGATTTACCCTCAGGTTTCAAGCGGAAAGTAAAGAAATCAGGGGAGCTGCATTTGGTTTATACCGGAATTATTGATTCGATTCGAAACCCGATTCCGCTCCTGAAAGCTATGAAGGAGGAATTTGAAACCACATCTGATCAGGTGAAAATGACTTTCGTAGGTCGTGTCAGTGATTCTGTGAAATCCTTTGTCCAAGAGGATTCATGGCTATCAAAATCCGTGGATTTTGCCGGATACGTGAGTCACGGTGAAGTTTTTGATTTCTATGAAAAAGCTGATGCGCTTGTTTTGATTTTGACTGACACCAAAAATGCAAAGGGAAATATCCCGGGAAAAGTATTTGAATACCTTGCAACGGGTCTCCCGATTTTGGCACTGGGTGATCCTTCTGGTGATACAGCTAAAATTCTAAGCGAAGCTGGGTATGGAAAAGTTATTTTCCATACTGCCCATACAAAAATTCAAATTACGCTGCGGGAATTAACTGATCGGTTAGAATCCACAGATTCCAATTCTTCGATAGACAGATTTACCCGAAAAAATCTCACGATCCAACTAGCCCAAATTCTTGATGGAAATCCCATTTCTTGATCTTAAACGTTTTGATCTAGATTTAAAGAAAAGCTTACAAGCAAAGTTCACGAGCATGCTTGAAGAAGGGCTTTTTTCTGGCGGAAAGGAAGTGGCTGATCTGGAGTCAACGGTCAAAGTAAAACTGGAATCTAACTATGCAATTGCGGTTGCCAATGGAACCGATGCGATTGAAATTGCCCTGAGGGCATTGAAAATCGGTCCAGGCGATGAAGTTATCGTTCCTGCAATGACTTGGGTTTCTACTGCTGAAGCAGTCGTGATGGTGGGCGCAAAGCCTGTTTTTTGGGACACGGATCAGGAAGGGCTTTTAGCTTCTGACTGGGATAGCGCAATTAATTCAAAGACTAAGGCTGTGATTCCTGTTCATCTCTACGGGAAGATGGTAGATATGGCGTTGCTTGTCGCTCAGGCTAAAAATCATCAAATTTTTGTTATTGAAGATGCTGCTCAGGCTTTTGGTTCGGTGCAAAATGGAAGAGCTGCTGGGACTTGGGGAGAAATTGGATGTCTGAGTTTTTATCCCACCAAGAACCTTGGAGCTTTAGGAGAAGCAGGGATGTGTTTAACTCAAGATTCAAATTTAGAAAAGCGAATTCGATTGCTCATAAATCATGGGCAGCCCAGAAGAGACGAGCATTCATTGGTTGGGCGAAATAGCCGAATAGATACACTTCAGGCTGGATTTTTAAATGTTATGCTGGATCGATTTGGTGACTTTCAGGTCATCAGAAAGCGACAAGCCAAACGATACTTGGATAGCTTGATAGAGATTAAAGGATTAAATCTTCCTGTGGGGGTTTTAGACTCGGACCACAATGCACATCTTTTTGTAATTCAAACAGAACAACGAGAGGAGCTCAGAATATTTTTGCGAAGCAAAGGGATTGGAACGGCAATTCATTACCCCAAAATCTTACCGGAAATGGGGATCTTTGAATCGATTGGAGAATTCCCAAAAGCAAAAAAAATAGCTAAAAGCGGGCTTTCTCTCCCCTTGAATCCATTTCTCTCAGAGTCTGAACAAGGTTTTATAATTGATCAGATCTGCTTATTTTTTGAAAAATGAAACATGGTTTTAAAGATGAATAGTTAATAATTTTTCGGAGTTCAGTCTTTAGATTGTTCAAAGACTATTCCCTTTAAAAAAATAGCAGAACTGAAACAGAAATTTTTGGCTATTTTCCGAAATGACTTGGACAAGTGACCCGATTTATGTCAGCGGAATGCTCTGCTTTTTGGTACTTTTTTCTACTTGGTTGGCCACTTTTAAAGGG
>CAWUWQ010000124.1:0-12483 GCA_963926065.1 uncultured Algoriphagus sp. | reverse complement strand
ACAGCCCCTTTTAAAAAAGCGAATATATCGAGTTCAAATGAACAAAATCGTGTTACAAATGTAGACTATGGCACATTTAATAGTACGCAAATTACAATAGCAGATCAATTTATCAATGTATTACTAGCTATTGAAGATCTTTCTCAAGTAGGTGGAGTTGTTAGAAACTTTAATATTCAAGTCTTAAACTCAAATTTAACCCAAGAAGAAAAAGATGAACTATTACTATTATCATCTGCGGCTTTAAATCTTGGAAATTTCTTTATGAACGGTGGGACTGACATAATATATCAAGAAATGGTTGTTGTGTTTGGCGACCCAAGCAATCCTTCATTTGGGGGAAGGGTTCAGGGATGCTCAGTTGATACAAGAACTGTTTGGCACGGAGCTGTTTTAGGCTTAACCGGGGGAGCCATTAGAGGAGCCTTTGTAGGCGCAGCAGGAGGTTCCGTAGCCCCCGGAGTAGGTACTGTCAGTGGTGCATTAAGTGGCGCCGTTATAGGAGGGGCTATTGGATTTGTTGAAGGAGCTATAATGGGGGGAATCGGAAGTTTACTTTATACTTGTTTTAGATAATAATTTTGACATGAAAAATTTAGGTAAAAAAGCGAAAATAATCTTAATTATTTCCTTTTTTCTTGAGGCCTTTTTATTTATGTATTTTATGCCATTTGGTTCTTTTAATCCAAATGAGATTGGCTTCCATTTATGTGTCCTGTATGCATCAATTTCCACTTTATCTTTTGCTTGGGCTTTTGGTAACTATCTTGAATATAAAAGAAAAAATCAAAAATAAGACCTTAGTGATTTTGTTAATAATGTAAAAGTCTAGTTGCAATTTGTCAAGCAGGTATTCGACTTTGCTAAGATCTCCTAAAGTTTGCTGACTGGAAAGGATCTCACTCCATTTGCAAAGCGAAGTGTTGAGATGCTTTAATTAAATAACCAATTGTCCCTCATAGGATAAGTATTGAAGGTATATTTTAAAATTCTAAAATCCCCGACACACTCGGGGATTTTTTTGTTTTACATTATTCAAACTCAAAATCCCACTGTTTATAGTTTAAGATTAATTCTTCATCAACCAATTGAACAATAGGGGGTTAGATTTTGTGTTTTATTGAGAACTAAAAATAATTTCATTGATTATCAATTAGTTAGCTGAGTTCTGAAAAAATTTTCAAACTAATATTTGGAATTTTAGGTGGGGGGAGGGTATGTTTAGTTTAAGTTTTTAGGGCTGAAAACTTTTTAAATAAATTCTTTATCATTAAAAATCTATTTTATGAAATTAAAATTGTTAGCCACAGGAAGCTTGGTCCTCCTGCTATTTGCACTCGAGTTTTCTAATAATCTACTCTCAAATCAGGGGACTGACGTATCTCCTTTCTTTACCTCCACCTTAGCGCAAAGTCTTGAGGGAGGTGGATCAAGTTTGGAAGGTGGCGGTGAGAGAACCGAGTGGTTTTATTTTGACTGTGAATATGTCCAAGGAAAGTATTGTAGTTCTGTTAGAAGTGATTCTTCTTGCGGAAAATCAAAGGAAAAGCCGATTTCAGCGTGCTAAAGGTTATGTTTAAAAAATCCAGCTCAGTGTTTTTTTCTGAGCTGGAATATTTTGATGAGAATGAAACATTCTAGATTCTATTTTAGAACTAAATTAGTTTTAATTATTATTGCTAATTTACATCTATGGTCCTGCAAAAAACCAGAAAAAAAACCAGTAGTTTTTAAGACTACTATTCAGCCGAAATTCATTGATACGGGTAATTCTCTTGGCCAATTTTATTACTTTAATCAGGTAAGAAACGACTCTTTGTTTCTATTTAATGTATTTAAACATTCCTTAGAGGTTGTGGATCTTCGAGTAGATTCAGTCGTCCATTCTTTCAAATTTGACTTCAATGGGTTAAATGCATTAAATGATATCAGCAGCTTCTATTTTCACAATGAAGACTCTATTTTTTTAGCTGAAGAAAATTTGGCTATTGTTTTAGTAAACGGCAAAGGAGAAATAAAGAATAGGTATTCGGACTTCGAAAATAGTTTGGGGGCTAGTGAGAGGGTTAAACTGTACGAAAACCAGCCATCATTTAGATATACATCACAGCTCATATTTAATCCTGCCCTAGATGAATTGTTACTGTACTTTATGAGCTTTAATCAGCCAGAAAAGAGGAGAATTTTAGCTTCTTACTCCTTAGAATCTGGTGAGTCCAGATCCTTACCAATTTACTATCCAGAAATGTACCAAGGAAGGAGATTGGACCTAAGTAAGCTTTTTCTAACTTCCGCTACGATAGATAGTGAAGGTTTTGCTTATACTTTTTCTGGCAGTCCAATGGTTTATCGATATAGCTATAGCGAGAATAAAGTGACTTCAGTTGAAGCTGATCCTCCATGGAAAAAAACCGTGGCAGATCATATTCCTTTTGGCGAAATGAGTACTGAAGAAAAGCAAGCTTTCATGGCGGACAATCCCTTCTATTATAAGATTTATTTTGACCCTTATCGTAATTTATATTACAGGTTAAGTAGTCCACCAAATCTAAATTCATTGGAAGATGATTTTCATTATGTGAATTATAATAAGATTTTGGTATCTGTTCTTGACAAAGATTTTAAGCACATCTCAGATTTTTTCTTACCCAAAGAGAACGTTTACAATGTCGGCTTTTCTTTCGTTACTTCTGAAGGTTTATGGATTAGCTATAACAGCAAGAATCAAACTGATGAGCAATTCATTAAGGGCGATTTGATAAAAGTGGAAGAAATAGTTCCTTAATTTTTTCGAGGTTTGTTTCTTCTTTCATAAAGCCACAAAGAGTCCAAAACTCTTGATCTTAAAATCTCTGGCAAACCGTCAGAGATTTTTTCATTCCCCACTCCCGTACTAGGCTATTCCAAGATTTGGGTTATTTTTGTTTATGCTTTCCAAAAAGACCAAGTACGCCTTGCATGCCCTCACTTACCTCGGTAAGCATCGGGATGAAAAAGCAGTCCTTATCCATGACATCGCTGAGGAGCATGGGATCTCCCATAAGTTTCTGGAAAACATCTTACTCGAACTCAAAAAGGCCGGCTTGCTTGGTAGCAAAAAAGGAAAAGGTGGTGGCTATTACCTGATCAAAGAACCCCAGGACATTCCGCTTTCGAAAGTGATTCGGCTGCTTGATGGACCCATCGCTATGCTTCCCTGTGTAAGTCTTAACTACTACGAACCCTGTGCAGAATGTAAGTCGGAGGTCGAATGTGGGATAAATAAAGTGATGATTCAGGTACGCGATGAAACCCTCAAAATACTGGAAAACAAGACCTTACAGGATATATTGAAATTTTAACAAAATTTTTTCCCTATAAAGCCTATAAAAAAGATAGGGTTTATATACTTTTGGAATTCAAACTCGTATCCAACACGTATGATAATCGATCAGCCCATCAAAAAATGGTTTGTCAGCAACACTGGCGAAGACAAACATTTCAAAAGCATTTTGAAATCTATCTCTTGGAGGATAGTCGGCACCATTGATACGATGGTGATCGCCTTTTTTGTTACTGGTCAAATAAAAATGGCGATTTCAATCGGTTCGATAGAGGTCATTTCTAAAGTGATTCTCTACTATTTCCATGAGCGAGCTTGGGAGAAAGCCACAAAATCTTAAATCATGAAAAATAATTTGGAAGAAATCGAAAGTCAGTTGAATCTATTGCCTCCAGCATTAGGTCTGAAGCTTATTTCTGAATTATTCCCAGGTAAAGTGACTTTTTCGACCTCTTTGGGTCAAGAAGATCAAGTGATCACGCAACTGATTGCCTTCCAAAACTTACAAATTCAGATTTTCTCTTTGGATACTGGCAGACTTTTCCCAGAGACTTTGGAGTTGCTGGCTCGCACTGAAGCCAAGTTTAAAACTAAGATTAGGGTCTATTATCCAGAAACCGCGGCTGTCGAAAATCTGGTAGATAAAAACGGGATTAATGGATTTTACGATTCAGTGGATAATCGTAAGAGCTGTTGTTTTGTACGAAAAGTGGAGCCTTTAAGAAGAGCATTGGCAGGAAATGAAATCTGGGTGACCGGTCTTCGCGCTGAGCAATCGGCCAATCGATCCGAAATGAAACGGATCGAATGGGACGAAGGAAACCAGATTTGGAAATACAATCCATTGTTGGATTGGTCATTTGACGAAATGGTAGGATACATCGAAACAAATAAAATCCCCTACAATCCCTTACACGATAATGGCTTTGTCAGTATTGGCTGTGCGCCTTGTACCCAGGCGATTCTTCCGGGAGAAGATGCCCGTGCCGGTCGCTGGTGGTGGGAAGATTCGAAGAAGGAATGTGGTCTGCATTCAAGAAGTTAAAAGTTGTAAGGTTCAAATGTTGAAAAGTGTGTGACTACTCGGATTTAACTACCAATAGTTACCGATAAAACATTGAAAATAAGTAAAAGTCAAGAAATAAAGTGAGGAGGTGACGTATCTGATAATCTCGTAAATCCCACCTCGTAAATCCTAATTTATATGTCAAACCTATTAACACCTAACCCCAAAGAAGCAGAATCGATTCACATCCTTCGGGAGGTGGCGGCGCAGTTTGAGCGGCCGGTTTTGCTTTTTTCTGGGGGAAAAGATTCCATCACTTTGGTGAGATTGGCTCAAAAAGCCTTCTTTCCAGCAAAAATTCCTTTTCCACTTTTGCATGTGGATACGGGACATAATTTCCCTGAGACCATTGCTTTCCGAGATAAGCTGGTAGCCGAACTTGGTCTCGAATTGATTGTTCGAAATGTGCAGGATTCTATTGATCAGGGTAAAGTTCGGGAAGAGCGAGGCCGCTATTCCAGTCGAAATTCGCTGCAAACCACTACACTGCTCGATGCCATTGAGGAATTTAAGTTTGATGCATGTATAGGTGGAGCCAGACGCGATGAGGAAAAAGCGCGAGCCAAAGAGCGGGTATTCTCCGTAAGGGATGATTTTGGTCAATGGGATGAGAAAAACCAACGTCCGGAGCTTTTCGATATGCTGAATGGCAAGATTCATCTCGGACAAAATGTGAGGGTTTTCCCTATTTCGAATTGGACCGAGCTTGATGTCTGGGAATATATCCGAACGGAAAATATCGAGATTCCGAGTATCTACTTTGCTCACCTGCGTGCCGTGTTTTTCCGGGACGGCATGATTTGGACCGCTAATGAGCATGTGTTTCGCGAAGCGCATGAGGAAGTGATCGAGCGGATGGTCCGTTTCCGAACTGTCGGCGATATGACCTGTACAGCGGCGGTTCTTTCTGAGGCAGTTTCTTTGAATGATGTAGTAGCAGAGATTCGTGACTCTACGATTTCTGAGCGAGGCGCTCGAATCGATGATAAGCGATCTGAGGCGGCTATGGAAACGAGGAAGAAAGTTGGATACTTTTAGAAAAAGTACAAGGTCTCAAGTACAAAGTACCAAGTAGACTCGCAAGTCTACTGTGGTCTGTAGACCATGGACTGATTTACCAATTACTAATATCTGAATAACATGTCTGAAAATAGAAAATTGATAAAAATCGCTACAGCTGGCTCCGTCGATGATGGCAAAAGCACGCTGATCGGACGCTTGCTATATGATACCAACTCGCTGACTTCGGATAAAATTGAAGCGATCGAGCGGAGTTCTAAGCAGCGGGGTTACGATTACCTGGATTTTTCGCTGGCTACAGACGGATTGGTAGCTGAGCGGGAACAAGGAATCACAATTGATGTGGCGCATATTTATTTCAATACCAACAAGACCAATTTTATCGTAGCGGATACTCCTGGACATGTAGAGTACACCCGAAATATGGTTACAGGAGCATCTACTTCTCAGGTAGCTATAATTTTGATTGATGCTCGAAAAGGAGTGATTGAGCAGACTTATCGACATTTCTTCATCGCCAATCTGCTTCGAATTTCTCATGTGGTCGTAGCGATAAACAAAATGGACCTAGTCGGATATGATGAGGATATTTACCTGAAGATCAAATCAGATTTTGAAGTATTGGTGGGGAAAAGTGGTTTCCGAGAAGATCAGATTTCCTTCATTCCGGTATCTGCATTGAAAGGAGAAAACATTGCCAAGCAATCAGAAGAAATGCCATGGTATATAGGAAATACACTTTTACAGCATTTGGAGATATTGGAGCCAATAGACTTAGAAGAGAATTCTGTGGCACGATTCCCAATCCAATATGTGACTCGCCCCAAAACAGCCGCTTATCATGATTTCCGAGGATTTTCCGGAAAACTCTACGGAGGAAGCTTGAAAGTTGGTGATGTGGTGACAGTCCTTCCTTCAGGAAATGAGACCAAGATCAAAAGTATTCATTTCTTCAATCAGGAATTTCAAGAAGCAGCTGCCGGCAGCTCGATTACGATCACCCTCGAAGATGAGGTCGATCTCAGTCGGGGCGATATGCTGGTGAAAAGTGGGATAAAACCTCAGAGCGAAAAGCAAATTTCAGCGACGATCTGTCAGGTAAACAACAAGGCCTTGAAAGTTGGAGACAAGTATATTCTGCAACATGGAGTGAATCGGGTTTTGGCAAAAGTAGATCAGATCGAGTCTCGAATTCACACCGATTTTTCTGGGACGGAGGAAGTTGAGCAGTTAAAACTGAATGATATCGGTAAGGTGAAGCTCAGGTTGAGCAAACCTATTCACGCGGATTCATATCTATCGAACAAATCAAATGGAAGCTTTATTCTTATTGATGAAGGTAGTTTTGATACGGTGAGTGTGGGATTTATTGATTAAAGTCTGAAATCAGAAAAGTTAGAGCTGCAGAAATTCTTCAAACCTCAAAAGAAATAAGGCTAAATAATGATTAAATGATTGGAGTTCTATAGATCTCGTAAATCAAAAATCGTAAATCTAATAACCTATAATCCCGATAGGGAAAAAATATTAATATATGCAAAGCTTTCGAACCGAATTAGAAAACCCGATTGTAGAACGAGACATTCTTGAGTTGGAGCAAAAAATCGCCCTTTTCCGTGAAGGAAAGATCGATGAAGAAAAATTCCGTAGCCTCAGGTTGGCTCGAGGAGTCTATGGACAACGACAGCCTGGCGTGCAAATGATCCGAATCAAATTGCCCTATGGTCGGGTGAATTCCGCACAGTTGCGAAGGATTTGTAAGGTTTCCGAAGAATATTCAACCGGTCGCTTGCATATTACCACGCGTCAGGACATTCAGATCCATTATGTGAGTTTGGACCGAACACCTGAACTCTGGGCGGAATTGGAGCGAGATGATGTCACGCTTCGGGAGGCCTGTGGAAATACCGTTCGAAATGTCACTGCATCTGAATTGGCAGGAATCGATCCTAAAGAACCTTTTGATGTGACTCCTTATGCGGATGCTACTTTTCGATATTTTTTGAGAAACCCTGTGAGCCAGGAAATGGGGAGGAAGTTCAAGATGGCTTTTTCCTCTTCCGAAGAAGACAATGCCTTGAGCTATTTACACGATTTGGGTTTTATGCCCAAAGCTAAAGAAGTCAATGGCCAACAAATCCGAGGATATAAAGTGTTACTTGGTGGGGGCTTAGGTTCACAGCCACGGCATGCAGATTTAGTCTATGATTTTCTGGAAACTGAACAGCTGATACCGTTTATTGAGGCTGTTTTGAGGATTTTTGATCGATATGGAGAGCGTGCTCGTAGGAATAAAGCCCGAATGAAATTCCTAGTGAAAGATTTGGGTTTGGATACTTTCTTGGAACTTGTTGAGGCAGAAAAAATGGCATTGCCCTACAAGAATTATCCCATTGATACCACAGAGTACGAAGCAAGCAAGACCCTTCCAAATCCGGAAGTACCCGCCTTGGATCAGGAGTTGGGATTAGATTATGACCTTTGGAAAGAGACTAATGTACTGCCGCAAAAGCAGGCTGGGTATGTGGCCATTGGGGTAAAAGTCCATTTAGGGGATTTTTACTTGGCTCAGGCTCGGGCTTTGGCGGACTTAGTGGAGCGCTTCGCAAATGATGAGATTCGTTTTACACTTCGTCAAAACTTCCTGATTCGTGATGTACGGGAAGAACTGGTTCCTTTCTTTTTTCAGGAATTGAAAAAGATCGGAATGGCAGATAGAGGGTACAATTCACTAGGTGATATTACAGCATGTCCGGGCACCGATACCTGTAATCTTGGAATCGCAAGCTCAACCGGAATCGCCGCCGAACTTGAAAAATTAATCCTAAACGAATATCCGCATTACCTGAAAAGCCAGGATTTGGTGATCAAAATTTCAGGCTGTATGAATGCCTGTGGACAGCACAATATGGCGCATATTGGTTTTCAGGGTATGTCGATGAAAGCTGGAAAAACGGTAGTTCCTGCACTCCAAGTCTTGCTTGGTGGCGGGAATCTCGGGGATGGAAATGGTCGATTCGCGGATAAGGTGACAAAAGTTCCCAGCCGTCGTGGGCCACAGGCTTTGCGTGTTTTGCTGGATGATTTTGAGAAAAATTCAAATGATCAGGATTTTCTCAGCTACTATGATCACCAGGGTCAGATGTATTTCTATGAATTGCTGAAGGAGTTGGCGGATGCATCTACTTTGGAACCAAATGAATTAGTGGATTGGGGTCATGAAGAGGCTTACAAAGTAGCGGTTGGAGTTGGCGAATGTGCGGGAGTGGTGATTGATTTAGTGGCGACTTTACTGCTGGAGGCTTTGGAAAAATTGGAACTCGGTCAGGAAGCATTGGCTGAAGGAAGATGGGCTGATAGTATTTACCATCATTATGCAGGCTTGATTAATTCCGCAAAAGCACTTTTACTAAGCGAAGATATCAGCACCAATAGCTATGCGAATATCATAGCGCAGTTTGATGAGGCTTTTGTAGCTACTGGCAAAATCAACTTAGGTGGAACTTTTGCAGAAAAAGTCTATGAAATCAATCAGCAAGAACCTACAGAAGAATTTGCAAAAACGTATGCTAAGCAAGCATTTGAAATCTATGGCATCTTGAAAAACTATCGGGAAGAGGAGGTAAACGCATGAGAAATTTGATTCATCCTAAAGTCACTTTGCTCGGAGCGGGTCCCGGAGATCCAGAATTGATCACGCTCAAGGGAGTCCTAGCTTTGAATAAAGCGGATGTAGTGCTGTACGATGCCTTGATTGATCCAGTTTTATTGAAGCATGCGCCAAAGTCTGCGATCAAGATTTTCGTCGGAAAGCGAGTTGGGAAGCATTCAATGCCTCAGGAAGACACAAATCAACTTTGCGTCAGCCTAGCCAAAAAGCATGGGCATGTGGTACGATTGAAAGGTGGCGATCCGTTCGTCTTTGGACGTGGTGCGGAAGAGATTGAATACATCGAGGCTTTTGGGATTCAGACAGAATTGATCCCTGGAATTACTTCCGCGATTGCTGTGCCGGCTTCGGTAGGGATTCCGGTCACAAAGCGTGGAGTTTCCGAAAGTTTTTGGGTGGTGACTGGGACTACTACCGCTGGCGAACTTTCCTCAGATTTGGCTTTGGCCGCACAAAGTACCGCTACCGTAGTGATCCTGATGGGGACAAAAAAGCTTCCCGAAATTGTGGCTACTTACCAAAAAGCCGGAAAGGGAAACTTACCAATAGCTATTATCCAAAGTGGAACCACCCGGGAGGAACAGATCACGGCAGGTTATATAGCTGATATTTCTCAAAAAGCTATAGATAATCGCGTTGAAGCCCCGGCAATTATAATTGTGGGGGAAGTGGTGAGAGAGAGTTTGAAGTTGGCAGATATTTACCGCGAGGTAGTAAAGTACAACCTTTGAGGTGTCATTTCGAATGAAGGACAAATTTCAAATCTCCTTTAAGGTTTCTAATTATTTTGCTTTTCAACTTTATCACCTTACGACTTGCTGTTCTATGCTGCTTTTCCAGGATCGGTATCTACTAGTAATAGGTCCAGCGTCGAGAGACGCAGGCCAACTGAAAATTCCGAACGTTGAATGATGAATTTCCAATATTGAAGTATAGCTATTCCAAATCTATTGTCTTGATTCTAAACTCTTGATACTTAAAAAATGAACCACCTCTATCCCATCTTTCTCAAAGCACACGAACTTAATATCCTGCTGGTAGGCGGAGGATTTGTTGGAACGGAGAAACTTGAATTTCTACTCAAGTCCAGCCCAAATGCTCAAGTAACTGCGGTTTCGAAGGCCTTCAATCCAGAATTTTTAGGATTGGCAGAACTGTCGGAAACGGTGACTTTGATCGAAGATGTATATGATGAAAAGTATCTTGGAGGCAAGCATATTGTGATCGCGGCAACTAATGATAAAGCAGTAAATCGACAGATTCGGAATGAATCCAAGGAGCGTTTTCTCTTAGTAAATGTGGCCGACACGCCTGAACTGTGTGATTTTTACTTGGGAGGAATTGTCACCAAAGGCAATCTCAAGATCGCCATCAGCACTAATGGAAAGTCGCCGACCGCAGCCAAGCGAATTCGCCAACTTTTTGAAGAAGTACTTCCCGATGAACTAGATGATTTACTTGAAAATCTCAATGCTTATCGGGCTACATTAAAAGGAGACTTTGAATATAAAGTCAAAGCGATGAATGAAGCGACAGAAGGATTGGTGAAAAGTAGAAGGTTAAATTCAGAAGTCTAAAAGAAATCAGTCTAGCTTGTGGATTGAATATTTAACTGATTCAGAACATGTTTTGAGATTTCACCTTTTCCCCTGCTGATCCACACCCGTCATCTCCCAATGTCCCAAAGAAATAGGGATACTTCCGATGCTGTTCAATTGATCAAAGAAGTTGATCAGTTTAAATTCATTGCCTTTTTCCTCTTGAATCCGAGCATAGTCAGCCATTGCATTTTCGAGCAAATACTTCCCCGTGATGTAGCTGCTTCCATAGCCAGGTTGTCTCATGTAGAGATGTTGCTCAAATAATAGTAACTCTTTCTCGGTCTTCATCCAGCCTCTTGGGGTATAATCTGAATGGATTCCTCCAGCTTCAATCATGGTCATTTCATTGGCTTGGGCATATAGCGAACCCAGTCCTCTTGCCGCGCGCTGGGCAATCATGATGTAAACGATCTCTCGAGACCTTGGTGAGTCTTCGTACAATCCCGCATCCATGAAGATTTCTTCTACTGCTGTGGCGGTGCCTTCATTTCGAGAGTCCCAGATATTATAAAGAAGCGGTTCATGACGGATTTCACTGGAATGTGGTTCGAGATCCATTCTTGCCAATTCAAACCAGTGATAGAAATGTGAGTACAAAGGGCGAGGGTCGATATGCATTCCAATGGTAAAGAAATTTCGCTTTTCCTTTGGAATAAATGTGCCCATATGAACGCGCAAGGCAGGTTCGAAATAGTCTTTCACGGTGACTATTTCTTTGTCACGGAGAAAACTCATTAAGCTGTTTACACCATCTTCACTTAGCTTGGCAAAGTCTTCTGGAGTATTCGCTTCGGGCAGTGGAGGCAAATCCCGATTTCGATGCTCTTCCAATTTTAGAGAAGCCCATGCACGAGCCAATTCCCGCTTCAAAATCGTAACCTCATCTTCCCAAGTCAAAGGGACTAAATGTACATTCTGGAGATACCAGGTATAGTTTTCCTTTCCAATACCTGATTCTCCGGTCTTAGAAGGAGCTTCTTTTTCCAGCCAAGCCACAAATTCTTCGGTGGAGTTTTTTGCGTCCGTAATCAAGTTGACCAATTCAGCATCTCCGGCAATTCCCGGTAAAGCAAGCATATCCTGAAGATCTGATATTTGCTGAGCGATGCTAGGAATGCCAGCCGCCCAGAGTTCTTTGGCATTGCCACTTAGATTTGATTCGGCTTGGGTATTAAGTGATGGAATTGCTTCAAGTTCATTTTTGAATTTTTCCCGGCTTGCTTGATCCAGTGGAAAGCTGTACTGCCAAAGCTCCAAAATCCCATGATGCGTAGGGCCTTCATGCGCCGGGACATCACTTCGCTCCGTCCAGATCGAAGTATAATAGGCTGGATCCCGCTCCCAAGGTTTGAGGATGCGATAATTGAAATCATAACCATTCATTTCCGCCCTGACGATTCGATAGTCCACTTGCTCGGCAATGCTCCAACCTGCAGTATCCATTTCCATGAGATGCCCTTGAAGTCGCTTAAATTCAGGGAGACGTTTTTCAAAAGTCGCTTTTCGGTAATCAGGAGCGCCTTCAAGCAAAGGAGGGTTTTCGAAGGTTCTCCATTCCTTAAAAAGTGCGACCAGATCCGAGTATTCGGCTTCTGTTTTTTCAATTTGAGGAGTGGAGTTTTGAGGATTTTTACAGGAAAAAGCAAGGATGCAAACTAATGCAATTGACAGTAAAGTGGAGTGACTCATAGAGGTTGAATAAAGATCATCAGTTTTTTAAGTTAGCATAGTCAGCTTTAGCATGCAAAAGGAATGTTTTTTCTGTAAAAAATGTGCAAAATAAAGTTGAACTATAAAAGATTTT
>CAWUWQ010000123.1:0-9748 GCA_963926065.1 uncultured Algoriphagus sp. | reverse complement strand
AACAACTCAAAAAATTATAACGTCAAGCTCGGAAAGCTAAGACTGATTCTCTCCGGATTTCCAGATACCCTAGAGCTTAATGAGTGAATTTTAGTTCTAAAAACATCAACTTTCACACTAAAGAGCTTCACCTCAAGGGATGAAAAGCTTTTAAACCAACGCTATCTAAAAGTGATAGATATCTTCATTTCCACTTTCTTCAACTTTCAGGAGATCCAGAAAAGAATTAAAAACCCGCTTAATATTATAGCAATAGGTCTATGGATTTACAGTATCATATTTTATCCAGGCTTTTTTGATCCTCTTTATGATGGGGTAATTCAGTTTTAGAGAAAGAGCGAACTTTGGGAAATACTGAGTTCCATTTTTGGAACAATTTTACTTTCTATTTAGCTCATCTATATTTCTGTATTCTTGGCTAATAACATAGCATATTTTGCCTCCATTCAAGATCATAAATGCACAATCTAGAAACAAAAGACTAGGAAATTCTATCCTTCTTATCCGTCTAGGCATCATCACGATTGGATTTTTTTTAGCACTGACCGTTGCAAAAATTCCCTTAGATAAAATCACCATTGTCTTGGGAGTCCTTTCTGTGGGTATTGGTTTTGGCCCTCAGACCACCATCAACAACCTAGTATCTGGAATTATTCTCGCTTTTGAGCGACCAATCCAGATAGGTGATGAAATCCAAGTAGGAACGCATAGTGGGACAGTAAAAAAAGTCGGAGTAAGACTTAGTAAAATTCAAGCCCACGATGGTTCAGAGATTATTTTACCGAATGGTGATCTGCTATCGCAAAGTCTAATCAATTGGACTTTGTCCGATAAGCGAAGAAGAATCGAACTGATTATTGGACTGGCTTATTATTCGGGTATAGGGAAAGTAAAAAGATTGATCGAAGAAGGCTTGGATCAAGAAAAAATCTTAAAAACCCCAACTTCTAAAGTTTTAATACAGACTTTTGGAGAAAGCTCTGTCGACTTTATAGTCTTATTTTGGATAGAAAGTTTTGAATTTTGGATCGATGTACGAGCTGAAATCATGACTGCAATTTTCAAGTCTTTTGCAGAAAATAGAATAGAAATCCCTTTCCCAAAAAGAGATCTACACCTCAAAACAGCTCTAACCTCCTAGAAGGAATCAATCATTCCACAAGCGGAATCACAGGAAATCGAAACGGAAAATCTCCTATTGAAAACAATTGAAAAAAAAATCCTCTAAATGATAACATTCAGAGGATCAATTAACAAGGACTTCAAAATGCTGTATTAGGCTCTTTTGACGTTGACGGCATTAGGCCCTTTATTGCCCTCTTTGACTTCGTATGTAACTTTGTCATTCTGGGCAATCTGGTCCAATAATCCGGTTGCGTGGACGAAAACTTCGCTTTGAGTGTCATCGTCTACGATAAATCCGAATCCTTTGGCTTCATTGTAAAATTTTACTGTTCCGGTAGACATAATAATTTGTTTGAAATAATAAATAACTGCTCTAAAAGTAAATATTAGGATAAATAAAACAAAATAATCGTCGTTAAATTGAGGGTATGAAGAAAATTATATTGCTTCGACATGCCAAATCTTCTTGGGATGAGTACAGTTTACCAGACCATGATAGACCACTCGGACCAAGAGGTTGGAGAGATATGCCGATGATGGCAAAACGACTGAAAGCAAAAGCGATATATCCAGACGGCATATTATCCTCGACTGCGCTGAGAGCAAAACAAACTGCAGAAATTGTCCTAAAAGAACTAGGGTTAGCAGAATCACTGATGATCATCACAGAAAATCTTTATCATGCTTCGGCTTCGACAATCCTTAATGAAATCAAAAAGCAGCCTGATCATTTGGAAACACTGTTTTTGATAGGGCATAATCCCGGATTCAATGATTTCATTGAACTACTTGGTGGAGTCATTCATAATCTCCCCACTTCAGGACAATATGGATTCAAAGCTACCATTGATTCTTGGCAAGAGCTTGATACAAGTAATGCTGAAACTTGGTTTATCGATTATCCGAAAAAATAATTCTAGGGCAAATCAAATTCCCGCACATCCTGATTTACGGAATTAAACTTATCAGGATTAGCCAATAAATAGTCGATTTTTTGGGCGACTTCAGCTCCCGAGGAGAGCTTGCCCTCAGATTTATAAGTTTTGAAACGCTCAATTGACGGAAAATCCTCTTCTGCGGATTCTCTAATCTTATTTTGCATTGCAGTATCAATGATCCCTGGTGCCACACTAAAAAACCGAATACCAGTTTTTTCATTCTCTTTTTGGCAGACACTAGTAAACATGGCCAATCCAGCCTTTGAACTGCAATAGTCCGACCAGCCTTCCAATGGTTTATGCGCAGCACCTGAGCTGATATTACAGACAATTCTAATCGAATTGCTGTTCTGATAGCTAGATACAAATGCATTCGTTAACAAGGCTGGAGCAAGCATATTTAAATTAAAAAGTGCCTGAAACCGTTTTGTATTCAATTGACCAACTTGCTTAATCTCACCAATTGAGCCCGCATTATTGATCAAAATAATTTCTTTGAAGTTTCCATTTGGGAAAATTAAATCAAACTGATTCTCCAGCGAATCTAAATCAGACAAATCCAAACTTAACTCCTTCAGTCTTGGGGACTGAAGTCCTAAAATAGTCCTAGAAACTCCAATGATTTCAAAATTTTCCTTTTGAAGAAACAAATCCAGTAAGGCCTTTCCTAACCCTTGGCTATGTCCGGTAAGAATGAGAAGTGATTTAGTCATTATGCAAAAAGGGTGTCTGATAGACACCCTTTGATTTAAAGTATGTATTGAGAAAGGTCTCGATTTTTCACGAGTGAGCTTAGTCGATCCTCCACCATTTCTTTAGTGATCATGATTTTCGAATTAGCCTGAATGGTATCCGGCACATCAAATAAGTAGTCATTAAGCAAATGACTCATCACCGTGTGGAGTCTCCTAGCACCGATATTTTCTACTTCTTGATTAATCAAAAAAGCTAATCGTGCTATTTCTTCAACCGCCTCATCATTGAATTCCAAGTAAACCTCTTCCGCTTCGAATAAGGCTTGATATTGCTTGGTCAAAGCATTCTTTGGCTCACGAAGAATTCTTGAAAAGTCATCCTGAGTCAGACTTTGGAGTTCCACTCGAATCGGGAATCTACCTTGAAGTTCCGGAATCAAATCAGAAGGCTTCGCAACATGAAATGCTCCAGCAGCGATGAACAACACATGATCAGTATTCACAACGCCGTACTTGGTATTGACTGCGGAACCCTCCACAATGGGTAGTAAATCACGCTGAACTCCTTCACGACTGACGTCTGGACCTCCCCCACCTTTACCGGATTTAGAAGCAATTTTATCAATCTCATCGATAAAAATAATACCATTATTCTCTGCCAATCTAATCGCTTCTTCTTTGACTTCGTCAAAATCAATCAACTTGGACATCTCTTCCTCAAGTAACACTTTTCTTGCTTCGGAGATCGTGAGTTTCCTTTTCTTAACTTTTTTGGGCATCATGTTGGAAATCATATCCTGAAGACCAGCCATACTTGCGTCGTCCATCATTCCATTTCCAATCATCCCTACTCCAACCGGTGAACCTGCTTTTACATTGATTTCAATCTTGCGATCATCAAGCTCGCCATCTCGAAGCTTTTCCCGAAAACGCTCTCGAGTCCGCTCATTTAGTTCTTGATCATTGGCTGGCTCTCCAATTTCATTGACATCAATAGTAGCATTTCGAGTGAATCCAGCTGTTTTTACCGGTGGAATCAGAATATCTAAAATCAGCTCCTCCACCGTATTCGTTGCTTTTTCTTTGACCTCTTCATTTTTCTGCTCACGCACCAGAGCTACCGATTGCTCCACCAGATCTCGCACCATGCTCTCCACGTCTCTTCCCACATATCCTACTTCAGTGAATTTAGATGCCTCCACTTTGGTAAAGGGCGCCTGAGCTATCTTTGCTAAGCGTCGTGCAATCTCAGTCTTTCCGACACCAGTCGAACCGATCATGAGAATGTTATTAGGCACTATATCCTTTTGGATCTCTGATTTGACCATCAGTCGGCGAATTCGATTTCGAAGTGCAATCGCAACATTCCGCTTTGCATCATTCTGACCGATGATATATTTATCTAACTCTGCTACAATTTGTCTTGGAGTTAAGCTTAAGATTTTATCCATGTTTAATATGTTTATTCCTCTTCGGAGAAGTTTAGAATTGTTCACCTAGTGAAAAGGATGATTAATCTTTTGAGAGAGTCTCTGGAGTAAAACTGAATATCACCGGTCGATCAACTTTAGATTTCAACAAAGCGATATCCAAAACCTCATCTACTCGATCCACGAAATGGAAATCTATGCCTTTGATGTAATGGGCATCAATCTCCTCTATGTCTCGCTTATTTTTCTTACAAAGAATGATCTCTTTGATTCCAGCTCGCTTGGCAGCAAGGATCTTTTCTTTGATCCCTCCGACTGGCATTACCTTTCCGATCAGAGAAATTTCCCCCGTCATCGCTAATTTTGCTTTTATTTTTCGTTGGGTGAAAACTGAAGCCATAGCTGTCAACATCGTGATTCCCGCAGAAGGTCCATCTTTTGGAACTGCTCCCGCCGGCACGTGGATGTGCAGATCATATTGATCAAATACCCGGTGATCGATACCCAAAGTTTCAGCTTTTGATTTCAAGTAAGAAAGTGCCGTCATGGCGGACTCTTTCATCACATCTCCAAGTTGGCCGGAAAGTGTCAATTTACCCTTTCCTTTACTCAAGCTGGATTCGATAAAGAGAATCTCTCCACCAACACTTGTCCAAGCAAGTCCAGTAACTACACCTGCTACGCTATTATCCTGATAGATTTCCTTATCAAAAATCTCCGAACCCAGTATTCTACGAATGGCTTCAGGTGTGATCTTCGGATCATACTCTTCCTCCATTGCAAGTGACTTAGCCACGTTTCTGACTACTTTCCCTATCACTCTTTCAAGGCTTCTAACACCAGATTCTCTGGTATAATCTTCAATGATTTTTACCAAGGCTTTTTTCTCAAATGTGATCTGAGTGGCTTTCACACCATGTTCTTTCCGTTGTTTTGGAACTAAGTGTTTTTTCGCAATTTCAACTTTTTCCTCCTGAGTATAACCAGTCACCTCGATGATTTCCATTCTATCTCGCAGGGCTGGCTGAATATTGTCCAGAGAATTTGCTGTAGCGATGAATAGCACTTTACTCAAATCGTATTCGACCTCTAGGTAATTATCTAGAAATGCAAAATTCTGCTCCGGATCAAGAACCTCCAGAAAAGCTGAACTTGGATCACCTCTGAAGTCTGAAGAAAGCTTATCGATCTCATCCAAGACATATACAGGATTTGAGATTTTAACCTTTTTCATATTCAGAATAATCTTTCCAGGCATTGCACCGACATAGGTCTTCCGATGCCCACGGATCTCCGCTTCATCATGAAGTCCACCAAGAGACATTCGTATATATTTTCTACCGAGGGCAGAAGCGATTGACTTTCCAAGCGAAGTTTTTCCGACACCAGGAGGCCCATATAGGCAAAGAATTGGTCCCTTGAGATCATTTTTCAACTTCAACACGGCCAAGTATTCAATGATCCGTTCTTTGACTTTTTCCAAACCAAAGTGATCACTATCCAAAATCTTCCTGGCATGCTTCAGATCAAAATTATCCTGCGTGTATTCATTCCAAGGCAACTCTACCATCGTTTCCGCATAGTTGAGTGCAATAGGATATTCTGCTGCAGCAGGGTTGATTCGAAGGATTTTATTCAGCTCCTTTTCGAAGTGATTGTGGACTTCTTGATTCCAAAGTTTCAAATCTCCACGTGCGCGCAGATCCTCTACTTCCTTTTCCGGACCATCTTCACCTAGTTCGTTCTGAAGGACTTTCATCTGCTGACGCAGGAAGTAATCCCGTTGCTGCTGATCGATATCTGTATGAACTTTCTTTTGAATCTCCGATTTCAACTCCAGCATCTGGATGTCTTTCATCATGAATTCAAGCAAAAGCGTAGCTCTTTCTACACCATCATTGATTTCCAACAAGCGCTGCTTAGACTCTACCGGCGCATTGATATTCGAGGAAAGAAAATGGGTAAGAAAAGCCGTATTGTCAATATTATCCAAGGCTACCTGTGCCTCCCGAGGAATCTCTGGATTCAAGTGAAGAATTCGTGTAGCAGAGTCTTTTAGCGACTCTTCCAAGGCTTGAATCTTCTTTGAACTCTTAGGGAAATTTTCCTCCAGATATTCCACCTTAGCTAAGAAATAGGGATCATCAGTGACCTGTTCTTTGATTTTGAATCGCTTTTTGCCTTGGATTATGATGGTTGTATTTCCATCAGGCAAGACGATCATTTTAATGATTTTGGCAATCGTGCCTACTTGGTAAATATCCTCCCAGGCTGGATCATCGTTATTGGCATTGATCTGTGCACATACACCAATTAGTTTATTCCCCTTCTGGGCCTTTTTTACCAAACGTATAGATCTCTGCCTTCCAACAGTAATCGGGATCACCACTCCAGGAAAAAGCACAGTATTTCTTACAGATAAAATGGGAATCTCTTCCTCATAATCTTCTTTGCTCTGATCTTCGCCATCTTCGTCAGTGATTAGCTGAATGAGGTCTCCCTCTCCGGCAAATTCACCAACCATCAAATTTTGAAACACAGAATTTTCGAATTGATTCATATAGACAGATTGACAGACATGCTGTCGTTTAGATACTAAAATAAAAGAAGAACCTTCCATAAATGAAGGTTCTCCCTAAAATGGCAAGGGCTATGCCAAACGAGGATTTAGTCAGATTGGCAGGATTTCTTTATTCAATCTTTTATTCAAGGTCAAGTTCAAAAGCGAAAGGACAGTCCTCGGAACCGATGATATACATAGGACCATTGATTAAAGGAGGCTCTTTGTAAACAGAAGGCCAAAGTAGGTTTTCAGGATTAACTATGCGTTTTTGATATCAAACTCAAAATTTTTGAGTTCCAAATTTGAAATATACCAATTCGAATTTTAGCAAAACATTAACCCTCGAAGGAAATCTATTGAGTCTATCCATCCTCTTGACAAATCCCCAATCAAGCGTCGATTCATTCCACTTAAAGAGTCCATAATCGTATTCCTGAGAAACTAACTTGCTACTTAAAAAGCTTTTAGATCTTTTGGGTTATAAGTAGCTGTCTCCCCATCTGCAATAAAACAAGGGATTGATAGGTAGCTTCGTCATATTTATTCTGGACTTTATCTAATTTTTTTTCTCCTGAAGCCATCACGATAAAATCTCCGGAACTGCCTGTCATCAGGTTAATATTGTCGTAAAGAAACTTATCAATAAATCCACTTTGAGCCTAAATCGTAGTGGATAAAAGAGGGAATGTGATGAGCATTCCCAAGAAAGTTTTGTTGGCCATAGATGAATTAGAAAAAAACGTAGTTAAACAAAAGAATTGAACTAATTGCATCTAGATTAGTAAATAGTTTGAAAAAATAATCAGGTTCAGAAAATGAAGTCAAAAAAAAACCGAGTCAAATGGCTCAGTTTTTTTTTGAAGAATAAGGAAAGAAATCAACCTCCCGTAAATATTTTTAAAATATCATTTCCGATCGCAAAAACCATCAAAGCAAGTAACACGACCATTCCTACTTTTTGTGCATTTTCGAGGAATCTATCCGATGGAGCTCGACCTGAGATCATTTCGTAAAGCAAGAAGATCACATGTCCACCATCCAAAGCAGGTATTGGAAGTAAATTCATAAAAGCTAAAATCATCGAAATCAAACCTGTAATACCCCAGAATTTGGTCCAGTCCCACGTATCTCCGTAGATCTTCGCCATTCCAATAGGCCCAGATACGTTTCGGGTAGAAACTTCACCCGTGAACATTTTACCTAAGGCTTTCGCATTTATGATTACTACACTGAAAGCTCGGTTTGTCCCTTTTGCAACAGCTTCTCCAAATCCATATTCTCTTCGAACAGGCTCAATCAGTGGCATCACTGCGATATCGATCGTTCCTCTTTCGGTGACGGCTACCATCGTAGAAATAGTATCCCCACCATGAAGTAGTGTAATTTCTACTTCCTGACTTTTCAGCTTGGCCAACTCTGACTGCAACTCGTCAAAATAAGTAACCGAATTACCATTCACTGCTAGAATCTTATCTTCAAGAGCAATTCCAGCTTTAGCTGCAGCACCGCCCTCGTCGATTACTGACAACTGGAATGGATAACGAATATCCAAGAAGCTATTTATCGCTTCCTGACTGTTAAATGAATTAATAAATCCTCGAGGAATATCGATCTGCATTTGCTTGCCTGCTCGCTCAATAGTATAAAAACCATTTTCGCTCAACAAGGCAGAACCACTACTCAAATCATTGATAGAGGTATAAACCTCGCCATTGATATCGATTATTTTATCTCCTGTCTGGAAGCCTAT
The DNA here is from genome assembly GCA_963926065.1 of uncultured Algoriphagus sp. GTDB lineage: Bacteria > Bacteroidota > Bacteroidia > Cytophagales > Cyclobacteriaceae > Algoriphagus. The sequence goes on along the minus strand of CAWUWQ010000123.1, from coordinate 1,247 downwards.
TGATTGACCTATTTCACGTGCTACGATTCCGTTTTCGATGACCTGATCCCGAGAAAAATAAGTTTCGCCATTCTGGTACACCAAGAAAACGAAGATGATAATACCGGTAATCACGTTGACAATAACCCCTCCCAGCATCACGATCAGACGTTGCCATGCTGGCTTAGATCTGAACTCCCAAGGTTGAGGTTCGGCCGACATTTGATTCGAATCCATCGATTCATCGATCATCCCTGAGATCTTTACAAATCCCCCGAGTGGAATCGCACCAATCGAATATTCAGTTTCTCCCCACTGGAATCCAGCGATTTTTGGAGGAAAGCCGATAGAAAATTTTTCTACCCGCATGCCAAACATCTTGGCGGTAAGTAAGTGACCCAACTCATGCAATCCCACCAGAATCGACAATCCCAGCAGCAATTGGCCCACCATTATTAAAGTATCCATTATTTATTCTTTTGTATTAGTTCTTGTGTTATTTCTCTTGCCCTCAAATCTGTACCAACGTAGTCTTCGAGACTTGGCTTTGCAATAAACTCAGCTTTTGCTAAAGTTTCGGCAATCAAATCTGACATTTCTAGGAATCCTACTTCTTCTCTAAGAAAAGCAGCAACGGCTATTTCATTAGAAGCGTTCAAAATGCAAGGAGCATTACCGCCCATTGCCAACGCATCAAATGCTAATTGAAGGTTCCTAAAGGTTTTTTTATCCGGTTGCTCAAAAGTCAGATTAGGATAATTTAAGAAATCAAAACGCTCAAAATCATTTTTCAATCGATCTGGAAAACTCAAAGCAAACTGAATCGGGATACGCATATCCGGCAATCCAAGTTGTGCTTTAAGCGATCCGTCCTCAAATTGAACTAGTGAATGGATGATGCTTTGCGGATGGACTACGACCTCGATTTGCTCAGTTTTCAATCCAAACAACCATTTCGCTTCAATTACCTCAAGGCCCTTATTCATCAGTGAGGCTGAATCTATAGTAATCTTGGCTCCCATTTCCCAGTTGGGATGTTTGAGCGCCTGAGCTTTGGTTACTGATTTCAAGAACTCCCGATCTTTCCCGCGGAAAGGTCCACCGGACGCCGTGAGGATTATTTTCTCGATCGGATTGTGAAATTCACCAATCAAACATTGAAAAATTGCGGAGTGCTCTGAATCCACCGGGAAGATATTTACTCCATATTCTTTGGCTAAAGCAGTGATGATTTCACCGGCTACGACCAACGTTTCTTTGTTCGCCAA
>CAWUWQ010000122.1:0-2737 GCA_963926065.1 uncultured Algoriphagus sp. | reverse complement strand
TAGGTGGTGATGCTGACTTGAGCTTTGGTATTGACGTAGGTAACTATCCAGTTACCAGAGGTTATACTTTAGGTCTGAACCTCAGCTTCTAAGCTTAAACACTTATAAAGAAATCGAGTTATAGAAATTATAATAGATGATCAAAATGAAAAATTTTAAATTAAAAATTGGAGCGCTATTGGCATCAGGGATGATGATGGTAGCAGTGAGTTGTAGTGATGATTTTCTGAATGTCGCGCCGACAGGTTTGTTGGCAGAGGCTCAGTTGACTTCGCTAGCGGGGATAGATGCTTCTTTGATTGCTGCTTATTCTCAGGTAAATGGCAGATTCGTCACATTAGCGGGAGCTTCCAACTGGGTTTGGGGTAGCATTAGAGGTGGTGAAGCTAATAAGGGTACTGACCCTGGAGATTTCACTACAATCAACGCTTTTCAGAGATTTGAGGCTAACTCAGCGTCAGGTGATTTGGGGGCGAAATACAATAACGATTACGAAGGAATAGCACGAGCAAACAACGTGTTGAGACTTTTAGGTAAGCCAGGACCTGATGTTTTACCAAATGACGTAAAGCGGCTTTCTGCTCAGGCTAGATTTCTAAGAGCGCACTATTACTTTGAGTTGAAGAAAAACTACGGAAATACTCCTTACGTTGACGAGACTGTAGATTACGGTAGCGGATTGGAAGATGTGAAGAATGACAAAGACCTTTGGCCTTTCATCGAAGCAGATTTGAAGTTTGCTGCAGACAATCTTGACGCAACTCAACCTCAAGTTGGTCGAGTTAACTCTTGGGCAGCAAAAGCGTATTTGGCGAAAGTTTACTTATATCAAAATAAGTTTGGAGAAGCTAAGACGCTGTTTACTGATGTCATCACTAACGGGGTAACTAGTAATAATCTGAAATATGGTTTGGTTCCTTACTATGACGACATGTTCCGTGGAGCTAATGATAATCATCAGGAATCAATCTGGGCTTATCAGTCCGCGGCAAATACAGGCTCAATTGCAAATGCGAACCCTGAGTTTCAATTGAATTTCCCATACAACACGGGTCCATCCGGTCCGGGTAACTGTTGCGGATTCTTTCAGCCAACATTTACATTTGTGAATGCATTTAGAACTACTGATGCGGGTCTTCCGATCTTGGATAAAACTTACAATGCACCTGCAAACAGAGTGAAGAATGATATGGGTATTCAAACTGCGGATTCTTTCACACCTGATACAGGAAATCTTGATCCAAGATTGGATCATACGGTAGGTAGAAGAGGTCTTCCTTACCTAGATTGGCAAGATTTCCCAGGTGCTGCTTGGATCAGAAATCAGCCGAATGGTGGACCATATTCTCCTAAGAAGTATGTTTACGCAAGATCTGAGCAAGGATCTTTCCAGGATAACTCTTCTTGGACTCCGGGTTACACAGGTATCAACTTCATGATTATTCGATTTGCTGATGTGTTATTGATGGCTGCTGAGGCAGAGATTGAAACTGGTGGATTAGAAAAAGCGCGTGAATATGTAAACCGAATTAGAACTAGAGCAATCAATTCTAAGTTGATGCGAGAGGATGACTCTATGGCTGCTAAGTATGTAATTAACACATATACTGCTCCATGGACTGACGCTGCTGTTGCAAGAACTGCCGTTAGAATGGAAAGAATGCTTGAATTAGGCATGGAAGGTCATAGATTCTATGATCTAGTTCGTTGGAATACGGTTCAGGCTGAGCTTGACTACTACTTCGCACTTGATGGTGTTCAATTGGCAGCTGCCTTAGGTGGAGCTAAATTCACTGAAAAGCACAAAGTTCTTCCAATTCCACAAGATCAAATTGACTTGGTTGGATCAGATATTTTGATTCAAAACCCAGGTTTCTAATCTTAAGAATTAGAATTAGTATTAAAAGGAAGGCTGAAAAGCCTTCCTTTTTTTGTTTGAATCTGAGAATAAAATCTTTCGCCTTTGCCTCAAAAGTGGTAAGTTTATCCATCCCAAGCACCCAATTTACTGCCGTATGAAGTTTTCCAGGTATAGCTTTTTAGCTACGCTAATTCTCACCTTCCTATTCTCAAAATGATAAATTATTCTTGTTGAAGAACTCAAAACGGTGACCCTTAAGCTCTTTCCAGATTAATTTTTTTAATAAGTATGGATCCAATTTATTCGTACTCGTATGATTTCGAATTGCGAAATTTTATTTAATAGTTAATACTTGAAAATCGCTTAAGAATCTTTAACATTGCGGACTAAAATTGAACAAAAAACCCAAAACCAATACCAGTGAACTATTAAATTAATCAATTAGTCTCCCCCCCATACTCAATAGAAGCTTTTAAATCTATTGGTATTTCTTTCAGTCGGTTTACTAAAACCACGGTATAGTCGCAATAGAATTCTGAAATTCAGGAATTAATCTATTGCAATTATTTGAATGATATCGCAAAATATTGCAATAACAATTACAGACAAGTTTTTAAATTATTCTTGTTACCCAATCTATCTACTTATATGAAAAATCTTTACAAATTTCTAGGGGCATTCCTAATGCTCCTAATGCTTTCCAGTGCTACAGCCTTCGCACAGAAGACTGTCACAGGAACAGTACTTGACGAGTACGATATAGGACTTCCAGGGGTGTCAATCCTCATAAAAGGAACTACTACAGGTACCGCAACAGACATTGACGGAAAATTTTCCATCTCTGTTCCAAATGATCAAGCAGTTTTAGTATTCTCC
>CAWUWQ010000121.1:0-5621 GCA_963926065.1 uncultured Algoriphagus sp. | reverse complement strand
CGATTGATTTCAAATAACCCACAGAAGCGCGTTGGCCTGATAGGCTATGGTTTAGAGATTGTAGAACAGTTACCTATTGAAATCGCTTCCAATCCCCACAATGAAAAATATCTCAGAACCAAGCGCGATAAAATGGGGCATAACATTTTGAAATAATTGATGGTTTTAGTGATTAAAATAAAGGATTACTCTAGGTATATTATAAACCGACCTGAGTGAATCACGTAGAAAAAGGAATGATGAAAAGTATAAAGATTAAAGTATATCTAATTGTCTTTCTCCTAATTGGACAGAGTGCTGCTTTTGCTCAAAACAAATTCCCCTCCCAAATTTTTCACAAGGGTAATATCTATGGAACAGATGGGCAGGTATATTCAGGACAAGTAAAATACGATTTGGTTAATAATCTTGTTCAACTCCAAGATCAGGCTATTGCGACATTTACAGCTTCAAATGTTTCCAATTTTGAGGTTTTTGATGAGGTATTTGGTGGCGTAAGAAAATTCTTTTCACTTCCATATTCCCTAAATGGAGATTATGAAACTCCAATTTTCTTTGAGGTTTTGACCGAAGGAGATAACATTGCTTTACTTTGTAGAGAATACATTGCTACAGATTCCCGAAATATGGGAGCAATGAATTCTATGGGTATGAATCCTTTTTGGGGGCCACCTACCATGATAGGCTATCGATTAGCATTCAATTATTACTTCTTCAAAGACGGGTCAATTGAAAAGTATAGTTTGAAGAAAAAAGATCTTTTCGACATGCTTTCTGGACATGATGAGGAGATCAGTCTTTTTATGAGGAAAAATAGATTAGAACACGATAAGCGTGGGGATCTACTCCGAATTACCGCTTATTATAATGAACTTAATAAAAATTAATGTCAAAGCCGCTTATACTCGTCTCCAATGACGATGGAATCACTTCGAAAGGAATTCGTGTTCTCGTATCAATAATGAAGAGGTTGGGAGAGGTAGTGGTCGTAGCACCCGATAGCCCTCAGTCTGGAATGGGTCACGCAATTACTATTGGGGAGACTTTAAGACTAGTGGAGGAAGATATTTTTGAGGATGTACAAGCTTATAAGTCAAGTGGTACACCTGCTGATTGTGTAAAGCTTGCCAAGCATCACGTACTAAAAGATCGCACGCCGGATTTGGTGGTCAGTGGGATTAATCATGGTTCCAATACTTCAATCTCTGTGCTTTATTCGGGTACGATGTCAGCAGCTATTGAAGGAGCGATTGAAGGCTATCCTTCGATTGGGTTTAGTCTTTGCGATTATTCTTCAAAAGCAGATTTTTCGCATGCCGAAGAATGGATTGAGAAAATTGCTCGGCAAGTATTGGATAGAGGGATTACGAAAGGTATTGCTTTAAATGTCAATATTCCCCCAAAACAAAATCAGCCAATCCAAGGAGTAAAAGTTTGCCGACAGGCAGATGCAAAATGGCAAGAGGAGTTTTCAGAGCGCTATGATCCTACAGGAAGGAAATATTTTTGGATGGCTGGAAATTTTGTGAATTTTGACAAAGGAGAGGATAATGATGAATGGGCAATCGCTAATAATTTCATTTCTATTGTTCCTTGTCAATACGATCTTACTGCCCACCATGCAATCTCACAGATCAACAAAGATTGGGACTGGGAAAAGCTAAAAGCTTGAGTTTGCTTTTTTAGAAATTGTTTGCCTCTTTATTTGAGTTCCAAGTTCTATCTTAATATTATTATTCTTATTTTTCTGATTATTCGAATTAATCAGCTTTTGAAAAGACTCGACACTCTATTTTTTATCCTGTTTAGCTCCTTCTCTTTATCGCTATCTGCCCAAAATTTGGACACAGACAGCCTTAAAAAAGCCCTTCCACTTGCTAAAGAATTGGACCGCTTGTTCATTTTGAATGAATTGGGGACAAACCTTCGCGAAAAAGAGCAGGATCTCGCCCTTGAGTATTTGTTCGAAGCTGAGAAAATGGCCATTGTTCAATCAGATCGTAAAGCTGAATCCAAATCTAAGGAGAACATTAGTTGGATATATTACCGTCGCGGTAATTGGCAGCTGAGTTTCAAATATGCAGAGGCTGCTTACTTCTTAGCATTGGAGACTTCTAGTTACATAGAAGCGGCAAAAATATTGAACAACATAGGAACGCTGCACTTTGAGCTACAAAATCATGAGACGGCAATCTTGAAATTTAAAGAGGCTTATAAGCTTAGCCTTAAAGCGAATGATCTTTATACTCAGATTAGAAGTCTCAATAATATAGCATTCAATTTTACCCAATTGGGAGAACTTGATTCGGCTATGACTTATGCATTAAAGGCAAATCGTGTTAATGTAAAAGCTGAATCTCCTTATTTAACTTCATTTACCTATAGAGTTATTGCAGACGTTTATTTTGAAAGAAATCAATTGGATTCTGCTGAGGTAAACTATAAAAAGGCAATAGAATTGGCTTGGAATCTAGATATTCTGACTTTTAAAGCTTATCTGTATCATCGAATTGGGAGCACCTACCTTCGTCAAGGAAAACTGGATCAAGCAGAATCAATTCTAAAAGAAGGTATTCTTTTTTCCTCAGAAAATAAGATTCTCGATAATTTGCGAAAAACTCATAAAGTGCTGGCAGAAGTTTATGATGCCAAAGGGGATGTGCGTGCGGCTTATGCTGAGCAATCAAAATACTTGACGCTTAATGATTCACTATTGAGTTACGAGATTAAGAATAGATTGTCTTTGCTTCAGGGGATGTTTGAAAATAATCTTATGCAATCTGAATTTGAATTGCTCAAGGCTCAAAATGAGACTCAGGCCACACGTCTGGAATTTGTAAATCGAATTTTTTGGATCATAAGTATTGCAGGTATTTTGATTCTTTGTTTGGGTATTTGGCTCCTCCGTTTAAATAAGAAAAAGCGGGAACAGAATCGGGATCTTGCACAAAAATCAAAGGAACTAGAGGGGATTAATCAAACGAAGAACAAGCTTTTTTCAATTATTGGTCATGACCTTCTTGGTCCTGTTGGCCAGGTAAAATCTATAGTAGATCTTTTGATAAAAGGTTATCTAGATAAGGAGGAGTTTGATGATTTGATTCAGAACTTAAAGAAGGATGTTGATTCAGTTTACTTGACGTTGAATAATACCTTGAAATGGTCCATTGCTCAGATGGATGGCTTCAAGATAAATCAAAAGAAACTGGATTTGAATGAGTTGATTGATGTAAGTTTAATTGCTGTTCATACTCAATTGAAAGAAAAAAACATCAATATCATCAAGGCGATTGACATTCAATCCAACGTTTTGGCTGATTTAGATTTGATGGAAATTGTACTTCGAAATATTTTTAACAATTCTATTAAGTTTTCTAAGCCAGGGCAAACAGTGGAGGTGACGGCTGAGCAAATAGATCAAAAAGTGATTTTGTGTATTAAAGATCATGGAACTGGAATGAGTGAAAAACAGCTCAATCAGGTTTTATCAGAAAATACTTCAATCAACGATTCAAGTCTTGGAACTCATTCTGAAAAGGGAACCGGTCTTGGTCTACAGATTTGCAAAGAGTTTACTAAAATGAATGGCGGTCAGTTATCCATCACAAGTGAGATAAAAATCGGCACGAAAGTGTGCATCAGCTTTTTGGCGGTTTAGTCAATCAGCGTTAAGTTTTCAAGTGTCAAAAAATCAGCTAAATCTAGTTTAGACTTCAAAATCCCCAGCCTTTTCATGTGTTCCATCGATTGATCTAATTGGGTTTTTGAGATTATTTCATTTATGGCCCATTTGGTTTGGTTCAGCCAAGCACTTACATCTGATTCTTCAAGTTTATATTCTCGCGCAATCGTCTTAACAGTAGCTGGATCATTTTGTAGTTTTTGAGAAAAATCATAAATCAGGTTTCGCAATTCTATAATCAAAGTTCCAAATTCATTTAAAGAAGCCTCCGTAGCAGTGATTACAAAACAAGGCCATGGGCTTGGTATTTCTCCGATTCGCTTGAGTTCACCCTGATCCACCCAAGGCTTGGTGGTATATTTTTCCCATAAAAAAAGCTCAGGATTCCTTGGATCCATCGCTTGAAGAGCTCCTGGGAGATTATTAATTACGCTGAACGATAATTTTTGAGCATCCCAATTTTCTCTTTCGGCCAGCACCAAGCCCATGAGATGTGAGCCTGAACCGATTCTGGAAATTAGGAAATTATGTTCTTTAAGCTCCTTTAGAGAATTAATTTTTGACTGTCCATGAATATGAATCCCCCAGACTAAAGGAGAGTTGACATGGAATCCTATAATCTTTGAGGGGTTTCCTGCCTCAAAATCTTTAAGGAAACTCTCGGTAAGTACAATGGCGAGGTCGGTTTCATTATCTCGAAGCGCCTTGTTCATCTGACCAGAGCCACGAGATTCCTCAATCCATTTCAGCCGAATTCCTCGATTTAAAAAAGGTTGGGATTCTACTACCTTGACCCAGGGGTAATTAAAATGCTCCGGGACTCCAGTGATATTGAGAACTTTCATAATCTTTTCATTTTAGACAAAAATAAGAAAGCCAGTCATTTTGTGAACCGGCGTTGAATTTTTTAGCGAATCTTAATCGTGAGTCACGGATCTGTCGGTTATCATCAAATTACTTAATCCTGCTAAAATCAAAAGTAATCCCGCCAAAAGCATGGTATTGATTACATCTTCTCCAAAGATCAATTTGTAAAGAAAATTGACACCACCAAGCGCAGCAACTATTTGAGGAATGACAATGAACATATTGAAAATCCCCATATAAACGCCCATCTTTTTAGCTTCGACGGAACTGGAAAGCATGGCATACGGCATGGAAAGAATACTAGCCCAAGCGATCCCTACTAAGGAAAAACAGATGTGAAGCATCCATGGTTCTGTTATGAAATAAATCAAAATAAATCCTGCCCCACCTGCGATCAAGCTTAGCATGTGGACTAGTTTCCTGTTGATTTTGATTCTACTGGCGAAATAGGTGAGAATTAAGGCATAAAACATGGAAATTAATCCATAGGTCCCTAAGTAATTCCCGACACTATCTGCTGCATCGTTATATTCAATTGAGCTTGGGTCCGTAGCCCCGAAAATATGAGAAGTAATCGCAGGAGTTGCGAAACTCCACATGGTAAAGAAGGCAAACCAAGAGAAAAACTGAACCACACCCAACTGCTTCATTACTTTTGGCATGGAGGCGATGTTTTTAACAATCTCTTTAAAACCTAAAAAAAACCCGCTATTCGCAGCTTTTTCCCGCTCAAATTCATCCATATCCTCAGGAGGATATTCGTCAGTTTTCAGAATGGTGTATAGAATTGAGCTAAAAAGGACGAATGCACCTATTGCAAAGGCATATTTCACAGAATCAGGAACTACCCCGGGAGCTGCAGTATTAGGCACCCCCATTTGTGTCATCATCCATGGGAGATTGGATGCGATCCAGGTACCAATGCCTATTACTAAAGTCTGCACAACAAATCCATACGAGCGCTGAGAGTCCGGAAGCTTATCGGCCACCAATGCTCTAAATGGCTCCATACTCACGTTGATCGAGGCATCCAAAATCCAAAGAGAACCAGCAGCCATCCAGAGTGCGGATG
>CAWUWQ010000120.1:0-2749 GCA_963926065.1 uncultured Algoriphagus sp. | reverse complement strand
TCTGCTGCAATAAAGCAAAGTCGCTTTTGACTTTGGTTCATTGACCAAGAGGGATTTCAAAATCCCCATAATCGGGGTAATCCCACTTCCTCCTGCTACCAAGAAAAAATGACGTTGATTTTTAGAATGAAAATCAGAAGTAAAATTTCCCATTGGGGCCAGCATATTGATGGTTTTCCCTGGGAAGATTTTTTCATTGAGGAAATTCGAAAACAATCCTCCGTCTACCCGTTTTACAGAAATCCCAGGATAGGGATCTACAAAAGGAGAAGTACAAAGACTATAGGATCGACGTTGCTCTTTCCCATCAAGGTCAAGAATCACAGTCAAGAACTGGCCTGGCTTGTACTCCAAAAATGGCTCCGGCTGCTCAAAATACAGAGTCACTGTATCTGCTGTTTCTTTGACGACCTCCCTCACTTTCAGTGGTAAATACGAATTGGTCTTTACCTCTTCTTTCTTTTTCTTGAATAAATTAAACATTCGGAATCTGAGCTTTATCTTTTTTAAATCTTGCAAAATTAACCCCCAAGTTGAGATAATCGATCTTGGACTTAATTATTTGATATGATTAACTACTGGAAGTCCAAGGTGGTTCGGAATATTTCGGTTAAAAATCCTGATTTAGTGAATTTTCGCCCAAGTTTTGGCTTCAAAAAATTAACTTTGAAATCCTAAAAATAATAGAACCAATCAAATGGAATTAAATGCACTGACGGCAGTCACTTCTGTAGACGGTCGATACGCTGGCAAAACTGCCCCACTTCGCGCTTATTTTTCTGAGTTTGCCTTGATTAAATACCGAGTGCAAGTAGAAGTGGAATACTTTATTGCCTTGTGCGAGCTGCCCCTTCCTCAACTGAAAGCATTTGATCATTTACTTTTTCCTACCCTTCGATCTTGGGTGACTGATTTCTCTTTGGACGACGCTCAGCAAATCAAAGACACTGAAAAGGTGACTAATCATGATGTGAAAGCAGTTGAGTATTTTATAAAAGAAAAGTTTGAATCATTTGGTTTAGATGCTTTTAAAGAATTTATTCACTTTGGTCTAACCTCACAGGACATCAATAATACGGCAACTCCCTTGATGCTAAAGACAGGACTTCATGAGGAGATTTTCCCAGTCATCGAAGAAGTGATGGAGATCTTGCATGATCTTGCTGAGAATTGGAAAGACATTCCAATGCTGGCAAAAACTCATGGACAGCCCGCATCCCCTACTCGTCTAGGCAAAGAAATCAATGTATTCGTAGCTCGTCTAAAAGGTCAGATGGAATTGCTGGAGCAAGTTCCTTTCTCTGCAAAATTTGGCGGTGCCACTGGGAATATGAATGCTCATCACGTAGCTTATCCAAGTATTGATTGGAATGGTTTTGCCTTCAACTTTGTGGATAAACACTTGGGATTGGAAAGAAGCTATCCGACCACTCAGATTGAACACTACGATAATATGGCAGCAATTTTTGATGGGCTAAAGCGAATCAATACGATTTTCCTAGACCTTTCCAAAGACGTTTGGCAGTATGTGTCGATGAGTTATTTCAAGCAAAAAATTAAGGAAGGTGAAATCGGTTCTTCGGCCATGCCACATAAAGTCAATCCTATCGACTTCGAAAATGCCGAGGGAAATCTAGGGATCGCAAATGCTTTATTGGAGCATTTAGCTGCAAAACTCCCTATCTCACGACTTCAGCGAGATTTGACAGATAGTACAGTTCTCCGGATCATCGGCGTACCACTGGGACACATGTTGATTTCATTGGAATCGCTAAAGAAAGGTCTTGGTAAATTGGAACTCAACGAAGCGGCAATCCATGCAGATTTGGAAGATAACTGGGCGGTAGTGGCTGAGGCAATTCAGACGGTGCTACGAAGAGAGGCATTTCCAAAGCCTTATGAAGCACTCAAAGACCTCACCCGAACTAATACCAAAATCACCGCTGAATCGATAGCTACCTTTATTTCAGGATTAGCAGTTTCAGATGCAATCAAAGAAGAACTCCGCAAAATCACGCCTTGGAATTATACGGGGATTTGAGTTTTGTCTGCTGCCACCGTTCGTGTCACCAACCGCCGCCGTTCGTGTCCTCACGAACGGTAAATCCAGAGCTTTAAAATTAACCTGATTGAAATAATACCTTCGGGATTTCGAAAATAAATCATAACGTGAGTGAAGACACTCACGTTGGCGAAGCTGTGCAACCGTTCCTGTTTCTTCGCCGTCGTTCGTGTCTCCACGAATGGTAATCCATTTACCTCAGTTCGTATATCTTTGCCAGCTTTACTACCTTTCGTGTCCCCATGATAGATAGGTCTAAACGTTAGACAAAACGTGAGTGAAGACACTCACGTTGGCATCAGGCGTTATGTGCAACCGTTCGTATCTTCACGAACGGTAATTCTAAAAAACACTAGAACAAACAACTAAATGATATATCAGATTAATCAAAGCTGTTCTCCTATATGACTCAAAAAGCCAAAATGATCTTCACCAGTTTCATAAAACTTAGAAGATGAATAGGGATAATCAAGAGAGCTCTCTGAAAGCATCCATTTTTTCCTACATGGATTATTATGAATATAATCAAGCTTTTGATAAACTACTTTTGGTGTAAATAACTCAATCGATAGAGAGTCTCTTTTCCAGAATTCATAGTATTTATTGTCTTGGTCAACTTTAAATTTTTCTAAAAAATAACCGTTAGTACTCCTTAAATTTTTCAAAAAACCATGTGAAGTAAATTTC
>CAWUWQ010000119.1:0-11118 GCA_963926065.1 uncultured Algoriphagus sp. | reverse complement strand
CCATGCGTAAATTGGTAAGTTCCGTATCTGTTGTTGCACAATACCGTACAGAAGAAATGCCGGCTACGATTGCGGCCTTCAGGGCATTGGATTATACAGATCAACGCTTATATAAAAGTGGTTTGTTCAAAGACGCCATCGAAAGCCACTTTTGGCTACTGGAAAATAGCGGCCGTTCTTTGGATGCTGTTTTTATTGAAATGCAACACTCCATAGATGCTATGATGGTGCACCTGATAAAAGACGAGCAAAAACTTAACGAAGTAACCGATTACCTTTTTGATTTGTTGGAAGCTCATAGCTTGTTTCAGGCATCCGGGTATTTAGCTCTACAAGTATTGAACGAAACAAGTTTCACCCTAGATAGCGACCTTTCCAAGAAATTGGAAAGCTACCGTGCGATGAAGAAAGGGAATACTGCTCCGGATATCATTTTCAAAGGCGATTATTCCGCTCCTGGATATGCTACAAACAATATCCCTACTAAACTCTCGGATATAAAGAGCAAGTACACTGTCGTGGTTTTTGGTGCCAGCTGGTGCCCTAAATGTGCAGAGGAACTTCCCGAAATAGTAAAACACTATTCAAAATGGAAAGCACAAGGCGTTGAAGTAGTATTTGTATCGCTCGATGAAAATAAAGCGTTGTTTGAGAGTTTTGCGTCCATATTTCCTTTTATCTCCGTTTGTGATTATCAAAAATGGGAAAGCCCTATCGTAAAAGATTATTATGTATTCGGCACCCCAACCATGTATTTACTAAACGACAGAAGAGAAATACTTCTTCGTCCCAATTCAGTAAAACAAATGGACAGCTGGGTAGATTGGAATTTGGTGGAGGAGAATAAATAATAAGAACCAACCAAAAGCTAATCTGGGCTAAAATCAAGCAGCAGGCTACCTGTATTGGTTTGACTTGGAGCAACCGATACGAAACATGATTCCGGTACGAACCGATGACGAACCGATTACCCAACGTGAGCTGGATTTCTTTGAAGAATACCGAGAAATCGGCAGATTCACCTATCCCCTTTCCCTGGAAAAAGGCTAAAATATCCGGCAATCAGAACTAAGTATCGGGAGATTTTCAAAATATTAAGATGGATTAGGCCTATCCACCCCGATTGCAGATCTGGAAATTCAAAATTTAACTATCCTGCCTTCCGGGTTTTATCCCTTGAAAAATGAATTGCTTATTCAATTGAAAGCTTCAGGGAAAATTGGAGTGGAGTGGAAATAAAAAAGCCGTCTAAACTAGACGGCTCTTCAATCGGGCTCAACAGGTTAATCACTTCATCTTTTTCATAAGCGCGAGAGCATCTGCTTTGATGCTTTCGTTCAGGAAGTTTTTAGAGATCTGATCGATCTTACTTTTGAAGTTCTTCTCCATTTTCATCGCCGATACGGAACGCAAGGCGAACTTTATCACAGCAGGATTTCAGTTGAAAAAAATCTTATCGGATCAACTGTCCGAAGTTTTTAATCCCTTTGGCTGCTGCCAGTTTTAAAAGTTTCAGTAAAAGTTGGGCCGTCAGAAATGCATCTCCGGATGCGGTATGTCGATCTTCAGTTAAGATTTGGTATCGCTTGCAAAGTGCATCTAATCCGTAATCTTCTGAATGTACCTGACTTCGATCTGCATGTGGACCGAGCTCTAATCGAATAGCCAAATTCATGGTGTCCAACATTGGGTTAGGTAATCTTTCTAAACCGAAAGGTTTGCAGGCCTTTTGCATCATTTCTGCATCAAAACCTATATGGTGGGCCACCAAGATCGAACTTCCAAAATAGGCTAAGCTTTGCTCGGCAAACTCCCGAATCGGAAGCAGATTTTCGCGCTGGATTAGTCCATGAATTTGGGCTGTTTTATTTCCCGCTTTAGAGGAAATAGGATAGCATTCCAAAGTAGTCTCTATCAAAATTCGTTGATTCCGGATTTTTACTGCTCCTAATGAAAGGATATAATCGTCTTTTACCGAAAGCCCTGTAGTCTCCGTATCAAAGACGGTAAATTCAAGTTGGTCGAGACTCCGGATAGCTGGAATTTGCTTTTGATTCTTGAGAAGAAAAGCTTCTACGAAGTCCGCTTTTTTGACATTTTTTCCAAAAATATTCCACCAACTCATTGCTGAAAATAGTCTAGTTGGAAACGAATTTTGACCATGTTTTGCAACTCGGTGATTGGGGAAAAGGTGTTTTTCAAAAGTTGACGCTCGAGCTTGCCAATACTTTTAGGCTGGATAAATCTCCCACTGGATTGATTTTGTAAACCCTCCAAAGCTCGTGTTCGCATCAAGATTTCGTAAGCCTTTGCAGCCTGCTTAAATAATGATTCATAATTAGGCTCTAGTTCCGCTAGGCGATCAAATCGCTTAAATGTATTATTGATGCCGATTACGCCATGGCTGAGCACCAGGAGTCTAGCCAAATCCGCCAAAGGCATCATTGCTCGAGACTTGATATCAAATTCATTTTTGTGCTCGCCCGACTTTTCCACTACAAAATCCTTGAAAAAACCTAAAGGAGGGGGATTCATCAATGCATTTTTTGCCAGGAAATTCAGAAATATTTTTTTCTTTTGGATTTCTTCATAGATGTGAAGACTCAGTGCCTCTCCTAATCCCAGATTGCCGGCAATTGGCCTGAAATCAAAGAAAATCGTAGCACTGAGAATTGCTTCTTCTGTAGGTCTGATAATCCATTCACTGAAATAGCCTTTCCATATACTCATGGGTTGCACCCATTTAGGATTGCTGGCCATGATATCTCCTGGGCAGGATGCAAAGCCGCAGGCAAGGAGTACTTCGACCATTGCCGTTCCAAGCCTTAGAAAGTAAGCATGGGCCTCTTCTGCCAAAGCTTCAGGCACGTCTTCGTAGACCAAAGCATTGTCTTGGTCTGTCCGAAGGAGTTGTTCTTCTCGACCTTCAGATCCAAGTGAAAGGAAGCAAAATGGAATATCGCGAAGCACTTTATCCTCATCTGCCAGTGAGTTTTCTGCGATTCGGAGCGCTTGCTTGATGATAATATCATTGACTTCGGTCATCACCGAAGCCACAAAATCCATGGTCAGTTCATTTTCCAGATAGTAGCGGAGCATCTGCTCTGCCTGATCCCGGATAAGTCTCATTTCTTTCAAATCCAGCGTATTCATCAATCCATGGATCAAGACTGCGGGACTATTACCCATGGAGAGCAGCACGTCATGATCAGAGATAATCCCGGAAACAGCACTTTGTGAAGTTCCGTCTTCGGTCAAAATCAGGTGATGAAGGCGATTCTTAATCATCGTCAGATACAAATCCGAAAAAGAAGCATCTTTCCGCCGGGTCAAAACAGGCGTGCTCATCACTTGAGCGGTGACAGTATCCAGAGGAATTCCCTTGGCAACAACTTTGGAACGTAAATCTTTGTCTGTGATAATTCCCAATGGCAGAAGATCTTCCCGGCAGACGACGATACTGCTGACTTGTTTTTCAGCCATCAGCGCAGCAGCTTGTTGAATACTTTGCTCAGGGCTGCAAGTGAGAACTTTTTCAGAAAATTTGATTTCTGACTGGTCCGAAAATATCATCAGGGAATGATCCCTGGACTGATTTTTAAATGCGCCTCTTGCTTTTTGTCCTTCGGAAAGGTCCTGTCGCACCACGACCTGACCTGAAGCAAATCCAGCAGCGAAATACAGGGCTACTCGACTGTTTTGCTCCAGAACTTCTTCGAAGACAGAAACAGGAATTGCATAGACTAGACTATTTTCCCGCACTTTTGCTGAGAGGACATAGGGCCGCCTTCCAAGTAATGCCAAAACTCCAAAGACATCTCCCTCATCACATTCATCTCGTATCTCCTCCTGATTTTGGATCGATTCGGTTAGAATAATTGCCCCTTCTTTTAAAATATAAAAATGAGTTTCTGCTGCTTGCCCCTGTCTAAAAAGTAGCTCACCCTCTTCCAAATAGCGGATTTCTACGGATGCCGCCACTTTTTCCAAAACCTCTTTGGAGAGGAAGGAGAAAGGCGGAAACCGCTTGAGGAATTCCGCTACCCGATGGACTATTACATTGCTCATTACCTGACAGTTTGGCAAGAATATTATTGGTGCATTAATTGACTTTTTTTGGCTTTAAATAACTCAAAATGAAGTCTTTTCCCAAACTGTTTCGACCCTTAAGAAGATTGGTTTGGGTAGTTTTAGTAGCCTTCATGGTTGGTGTCCATAATTTTTATAAGCAAGAAATGGATTCTCCTGATTCGATTGTTAATTCTATTCAACTCGATGAAAGGGATGGGGATCTCTCAGCGAAAGATTGAATTAAAAAAGAGCTTTACTTTTCAGACTTCTCACTTCAGCTTTCTGAATTTATTTTCTTCCTTCAATAATCTGATTAACCACTTCCGGATCTAAAAGCGTTGAGGTATCCCCCATGCTGTCAAGACTCCCCTCGGCCACTTTCCGCAGGATTCTACGCATAATTTTTCCTGAGCGCGTTTTTGGAAGCCCTGGTACGATCTGGATTTTGTCTGGCTTCGCAATCGGACCAATCATTTTGGAAACCATTTCTTTAATCTCATTGACTAGATTAGCCTCGGTTCGGTTTGTCAGGTCGCAGATCACATAGGCATAGATTCCTTGACCTTTGATTTCATGCGGATAGCCAACCACAGCGGATTCGATGACCAGTGGATGTTCGTTGATCGCATTTTCAACCTCGGCAGTTCCCATTCGGTGACCTGAGACATTCATCACATCATCCACTCGACCGAGTATTCGGTAGTAGCCGTCATGATCTCGCTTGACCCCATCTCCAGTGAAATACATGCCTGGATAGGTGGAGAAATAAGTTTGCTTACAGCGCTCATGATCGCCGTAAGTTGTGCGGATCATAGATGGCCAAGGGAATTTGATGCAGAGGTTTCCTTCCACCGAATTCCCCGTCAGTTCATTTCCCTCGGGATCCACGATGCAAAGTTGAATACCCGGAAGTGGTAGCGTAGCAAAAGCTGGTTTGGTCGGGGTGATTCCTGCGATAGGAGAAATCAAGATCCCACCGGTTTCGGTTTGCCACCAAGTATCTACGATTGGACATTTGTTCTTGCCGATGTGCGTATGATACCAATGCCAAGCCTCTTCGTTAATGGGTTCACCAACGGAGCCGAGCACTTTTAGCGAGCTCAAATCGTAACCCTCAATGGGTTCGGTACCATATGCTTGCAATGCTCGGATGGCAGTAGGGGCAGTGTAAAAGATGTTTACTTTGTGCTTTTCGCAGACGGCCCAGAATCTTCCGGCATCAGGGTAGGTTGGGACCCCCTCAAACATTAAAGTTGTGGCACCTGCCAGTAATGGTCCGTAAACGATGTAGGAATGACCCGTAATCCATCCGATATCAGCAGTACACCAATAGACATCTCCTGGGGAATATTGGAAGACATTATCAAAGGAATATTGGGTATAAACCATATAGCCACCGGTAGTATGGACCACACCTTTTGGCTTGCCTGTCGAACCTGAAGTATAAAGAATGAAGAGCAGGTCTTCGCTATCCATTTCCTCGGCTACATTTTGATCAGACTCGCTAGCGATCACTTCATGCCACCAATAGTCTCGCCCGGATTTCATGGTTACCTCTTGATTGGTTCGCTGGTATACGATTACGGTATCCACGGTAGATTTTTCTAAAGCCTCATCTACGACAGATTTCACACCGATTTTCTTATTTCCACGAAAGTTTCCATCCGACGTTAAGACCGCTTTTGCTCCGCAGTCATTGATCCGATCTGCCAGAGCATTACTTGAAAATCCTGCAAAAACTACCGAGTGAATTGCCCCGATTCGGGCACAGGCCAGCATTGCAATAGCAGCTTCCGGAACCATCGGCATATAGATGATGACTTTGTCACCTTTGCCAATTCCTTTAGATTTCAGTGCATTCGCAAAGCGATTCACTTCATGAAAAAGTTCTCGATAAGTAATTGTTCTCCCAGCTTCATTAGGATCATTAGCTTCCCAAATGATCGCTGGCCGATCACCGATAGTATAGAGGTGTCGCTCAAAGATATTCTCGGTGATATTCAGCTTTCCATCTACAAACCACTTTACATCCGGCTCTTTGAAATTCCACTTTAAGACATTCGTCCAGCGTTTTCGCCAGTGAAATGAATCGGCTATTCTTGCCCAAAACTCTTCTGGCTGGGTGACACTTTTTTGGTATTCGTAGAGATATCCGCTCAGGGTATGAATTCGATCGCTCATGATACTAGTGGGTTTTGTATTAAGGTAATAAATTTTTTAATGCGCTTGGGCATCACCGGATCCTCTAGGAATCCGAATTTCTTGAATCATATCTTGGACCTCTTTTGGAGGTGCAGGGGTAAATCTGGAAATTAAAATACAGACTAAGAAATTTAGAAACATCCCAATCGAGCCTATTCCTTCTGGAGAAATACCAAACCACCAATATTCTTTTGAATTCAATTCGGGACTGATGAACTTGAAGAAAATAATATAACCCAGTGTGAATACTAAGCCCGAAAGCATTCCTGCTATTGCGCCTTCTTTGTTGATTCGACTGGAGAAAATCCCCATAATGATCACCGGAAAGAAAGAGGCTGCTGCAAGTCCAAAGGCGAAGGCTACGACTTCGGCAACAAAGCCAGGAGGATTGATTCCGAAATAGCCGGCGATTACTACCGCGCCAGCAGCAGCTAACCGTGCAATTCGGAGCTCTTTTTTCTCAGACATATTTGGTCTGAAAGTTCTGAAGAGGTCACGGGATACCGAGGTTGAAATCACTAAAAGCAAACCTGCCGCTGTGGAAAGTGCTGCGGCCATTGCTCCTGCAGCTACCAAGCCAACTACCCAATTGGGAAGATTGGCAATTTCAGGTGAAGCAAGAACCATGATGTCCTTATCGATAGTAAATTCATTTTTGTCTTTATCAGCCACGTACTGTACGAGTCCGTCACCATTTTTATCATTAACCTGAATGAGGTTGGTTTTTTCCCAAGTATGGACCCATATCGGGAGATTCTCGATTTTTTTCTCACTAACTGTTTCGATTGCATTGTAAATCCCAAATGCTGCTACTGCAGGAGCGGTGGTGTAAAGGATAGAAATGAAAACCAGCGCATAGCCTGCAGACAAGCGGGCGTCTTTAACTCTCGGCACGGTGAAAAATCGGACAATCACGTGGGGTAACCCAGCCGTTCCTACCATCAAAGCCAGTGTGATCATGAAAATATCCACCATCCCTTTTCTTCCCGATGTGTAGGCCTCAAAGCCGAGCTCGGTCAAAACGCCATCTAATTTGTCGAGCAAGTAAGTTCCATCAGAAACTGTACTTCCTAGCCCTAATTGAGGGATTGGATTTCCTGTCAATTGCATGGAAACGAATATCGCCGGAACCATAAAAGCGAAAATCAGAACACAGTATTGAGCTACTTGGGTATAGGTAATCCCTTTCATCCCGCCCAAAACTGCATAAAAGAATACGATACACATTCCGATAACCACGCCCCATTCGATGGGAACTTCCAGGTATCTTGAGAATACGATTCCTACACCACGCATTTGCCCAGCAACATAAGTAAATGAGATAAATAGCGCACAGATGACTGCTACCACTCGCGCTTTATTGGAATAATAACGATCCCCGACGAAGTCAGGAACGGTGAACTTTCCAAATTTCCGGAGGTAAGGTGCAAGCAAAAGTGCCAAAAGCACATAGCCACCTGTCCAGCCCATTAAGTAAACAGAGCCATCATAGCCTGCAAAAGAAATGACTCCTGCCATGGAGATAAATGATGCAGCAGACATCCAGTCTGCAGCAGTGGCCATGCCGTTGGCGAGAGGAGATACTCCGCCGCCAGCGGTATAAAACTCTTTTGTTGAGCCAGCGCGGGTGTAGATGGCTATGCCTATGTATAAGGCGAATGATAAACCTACGAGAATGTATGTCCAGGTTAATATTTCCATTGGGTTGATTGGTTTTTTTGGTTAATCCTCGTTGACATCAAATTCTTTATCCAGCTTGTTCATCCGGACTACATAGATGAAAATCAAGATTACAAAAGTGAAAATTGAGCCTTGTTGGGCAAACCAAAAACCGAGTTTGAATCCCCCTAAATGAAATTGATTTAAATAGTCGACGCCAATTATTCCAAAACCAAAAGAAACTACGAACCACACGACCAGGAGGTAAAACAAGGTTTTTAGATTTTTATTCCAATACTGTTGCATTTTGGATTTAGGCATGATCAAATTAAGAATTTTAATGTAGGAATTAGGTGTAATAACCTATGAGGAGATTCAGAAAAGAATAGGTTAATCCGCTACGAATTAATCAAAAAATTTCGGTAAGTCCAGAATTCTCCCTAATTAACTTTGGCAAAAAAGAGTTGTTACTTTAAGTTTTTCCTGACTTTTTAAGAGATCCTTGTTCACCGCACAGCATCTTTGGATGAATTAGGGCCTAGAGGCAAATTACTGCTTCTACATAAAATACTCTGAGGCAATCGCCAAGCCTGCAGCAAAAAAGCTTACCAATAATTTATTCCAATGAAAGGTGTGGTGTGGACTGCTTTCGAAAAATATAGTAGTCGAAATGTGTAGAAAACCACCAACGACCAACCCATAGAGCATTCCGATTCCTTCTTTCTGTAGAATACCATTTTCAAATAAAAACGAACTTGAAAACATTCCCATAGGAGAAGCCAAAGCGAATATAGTCAATAGAATCAGTGTCCACTTTTTTGAAAGAGAACTACTCAAAACTGCAGCGAGTGCAAAAGCTGCGGGACCTTTATGCATGACGATACCGATCAAGACAGACTTGCTACCATGGACATGGGCAACGGATTCTACTCCGATCAAATTGTCATGAGAGAGTAAAGTGCCCTCCAGAAATGCATGAATAAATAAACCCAGCATCACGGTAATCACACCACTTTTACTTTCGCCATGATGAGGATGAATATGTCCATGCTCGATGCCGCTTGAGAGGAACTCTAATATTTGTTGAAGTAAAAAGCCGATTAGGATGAATAAACCCATTTTCCCACCATCAAATCCACTAGAGAATAATTCGGGTAAAAGGTGTAAAACAGTAATGGAAAACAAATAGGATCCAGCAAAAACCAGAACCAGCTTGAAATATTTGTCCTTGAATTTTGGGGCGAAAAAAACCAAGGACCCAGCGCCCATCGCGGTGAAGAAAAGAAGAAGAAAGTTTAATCCCATGGTTCAGAAGGCTCTCCGCTGTCTTTCACTTTCAGAAAAGCTTTGAGCTATAACTTCGACAAAGGTAATAAAATTCAATAATGTTGCATTTATATTCCTACTCTTGGATGAAAGATAAGTAAGGCTTTAGTGATTCGCTGGCAAAAGTTCCATAGCCTCCGTTGCCATCATCGTAGATCAAGAAGACTTCAATCTCACTGAGTTTGGAGTCCAATTGAATTGCACGCTCAAGCCCCATGACCATCAAAGCGGTCGCATAGGCATCAGCAGTCATACAGTCTTTTGCCAAAACAGTTGCGCTGAGCAGGCTATGGTTTACAGGATAGCCAGTGGCAGGATTGATCGTATGGGAGATTTTGACAGAATCTCTGACGTAGTAATTTCGGTAATTTCCAGAAGTGGCCATACCTCGATTTTCCAAAGCAATGATGCTGTAAAGGTCAGAAGCATTGGCAGATTCATCCGGGCGATTGATGCCGACTTTCCAGAGTTCTCCTTTTTCATTTACACCTCTAGCGACAAGTTCCCCACCGATTTCAATCAGGTAATTTTCAATGCCTCGTCTAGTCAAAAAGTCAGCAATCACGTCGGCTCCCTGTCCTTTTGCGATAGCTGAAAAGTCTAGATAGACTCCTGTGACTGTTTTACGAACTTCTTTATTGTCAAAGTTGACCTTATCAAATCCTACTAATTTTAACAAGACTTCAATGTCTGTACTATCTTTCAATTCCGGTCCGCCGGGACCAAAACCCCAAACATTTACCAAGGGACCCACTGTCGGGTCAAATGCACCAGCCGTGTTTTCATAGACGGTTTTCGAGGCATTAAGAACTTGCGGAAAATAGGGTAAGGTAAAAGCTAAAGTGTCCACCCGATTAAATCTTGAGATCTCAGAATCAGGGATGTAAGTCGAGAGGCTCGAATTAAAAACTGCCAAAAGGGAGTCAACAGAAGATTGAAGATTTTTGCTGGATTGAGAAAGGTAAGTCAATGAATAAGTGGTGCCCATCGTTTCACCGGAAAAGGAGATTTTTCCGGGACTTGAGAGTTCCGTCTCTTGGATTTTCTCAGGATTATTTGAAGATCTCCAGAAGTACACGCTTAGCACCAGCACCAGAAGAACTAGGGAATAAATTGTATTTTTTTGTGCGTTCGAAGCCATAATGGGCGGGATTTGCTGCGAATTTAAAGCTTATTTTTTGCTTTGGGTGAAAAGCATGGATATGAAATCGAGCATGACCCAAAACGTCAAGTACTGGGATGATTATAAGTTTTACGAGATTCCAGGTAGCCATTGAAAAACAATTATTAACACATGAATTCTCTGCTTATGGGAAGTCTAAATTTCTATATTTGTTCATCATGAGAGAAGATTATTTAAGTGGAGACGAGGAAAGCCTCAGTTCAAAAGATAAGGATTTTGAGAAGGCATTGAGGCCATTGAGTTTTGAGGACTTTACCGGACAATTCAAAATCGTGGCAAATCTGCGCGTTTTTGTCACGGCTGCGAAAAACCGGAATGAGCCACTGGATCATGTGCTTCTGCATGGACCCCCCGGCCTGGGGAAGACGACCTTGAGTCATATCATTGCCAATGAGCTAGGTTCGGGGCTGAAAATTACCTCAGGCCCTGTCTTGGATAAACCCTCAGATCTGGCTGGCTTGCTGACCAATCTTGAAGAAGGCGACGTACTTTTTATAGATGAGATTCACCGGCTCAATCCCATCGTGGAGGAATACTTGTATTCTGCGATGGAGGATTTCCGAATTGATATCATGCTTGATTCCGGGCCAAATGCCCGATCGGTGCAGATTTCGCTAAGTCCTTTTACCCTGATCGGGGCAACCACTCGCTCCGGATTATTGACTTCGCCACTTCGT
>CAWUWQ010000118.1:0-16559 GCA_963926065.1 uncultured Algoriphagus sp. | reverse complement strand
AATGCGTTTTGGTCAAAGCTCATCGTGGTCTCTTGGAATGTTTTCTTGATGTGGATCCAGCTTAGGAAAGTTCAATCGACTTTCCAGGAGTTCCTCCATTTCTGGAGTAAGAATATGCTCTAATTTCTCAGCAGTATCGTGCACGTGATCTGGAGCGATATTCATGTATTCATTGAGGTAAAGTTCCCATAGGCGGTGAAGCCGGACAATGCGTTTAGCTTCAGATTTACCTGAGACTGATAGCTCTATAAATAATTGATTTTGAGTGATAAAGTTATCTTTAGCTAAATTTCTGATAGATTGCTTGGATTGTTTCTTTTGGAAGGGGAAAGCCTCATAGATTTCTTCTATGGGAAGGCCTGATTTATCCGCCTCAATTCCTTTGTAAAGCAGTTTGAGCAAGTGGTCTCGATGGGTCTTTTTCAAATAAATTCTTCGGGAAATATAGCGAGAGAGTACGCCTTTTTTTGGGGCAAAGAGAAAGGAGAACAGTGCAAGAATAGAAAGGAAAACTACCACCCAAGGTCCAGTTGGCATCTGCGGAATTACAAATGAAATGTAGGTTCCTAAGACTCCTGAGACAGCAGAAAATACGCCAGCTAAAATCACCAAAACCCCAAGTCTATCAGTCCAAAATCGGGCTGCTGCTCCTGGTGTGATTAGTAAGGCAGCCATTAATACCACTCCGATAGCTTGAATCCCGATCACGACCGACAGGATCATCAGTATATTGAATATGACTCGAATCATACCCATCGGGAAACCAATCGCTCTACCGTAGTCTGGATTGAACACCAATAGGCTGAATTCCTTTTGAAAAATGGTCAAGCAAAGGATAATGAAAACCGCTAATCCTCCATAGATATAAAGATCTGATTCTTGAATGGCGATTGCATTTCCGAAAATAAACTGATTCAAACCAGCCATTTCGGGGTTTCCGGATTTTTGAATGACTGTCAAAAGCACGATTCCAAACCCAAAAAATATCGAAAGGATGGAAGCGATGATAGCATCTTCACTTAACCGAGTGTTTTTATTGAGCCAAGAGCTTAAGAAAGTCGCTAATGCCCCGGATATGAAAGCACCGGAGACAATGAATAGGGGGTTTTTCTCCCCAGCTAGCATAAACCCAAGGCAAATCCCAGGTAGAACAGCATGAGAAATGGCATCACCCAATAACGCCTTTTTATCCAAAAAGCTGTAAGTCCCCACATAGGCAGAGCCAACTCCTAAGAGAATGATACCAATGACGACGAAGACAATGGAAGGGTCCTGAAAAGTGAAGAAGTATAGAAAATCTTCCATATCAGTTTTTCAAAGGGTTAAACTCTTTCTGTCGGATAAGATCAGAGACTTTGGTCAGAAGGTTCAGTTTTCCTCCATAGGTTTTGCGCAAAAGGTCTTCAGTCATCACCGTCTCTTTTGGGCCAGAAGCGACAAGGTGTAGATTCAGCATGATAAACCAATCGAAGTAATTTACGGCTGAATAAATGTCATGATGGACTACGATCACGGTCTTACCAGCTGCGGTCATTTCTTGCAACAATTCAAAAATGGCGGTTTCTGTAGCCATGTCCACTCCTGCGAAAGGCTCATCCATTAGATACAAATCGGCATTTTGGGCAAGTGATCTCGCAATAAATACCCGCTGTTGTTGCCCTCCGGATAGCTCAGAGATTTGACGATTGGCAAAGCCATGCATCCCCACTTTCTCTAAAGACTCCATTGAGAGTTCCTTTTCCTTTTTTCCTGGTCGTTTGAAAAGTCCAAGTTTGCCATAAGTCCCCATCATCACTACGTCAAGGACAGAAGCCGGGAAATTCCAATCCACGGATTCCCGCTGAGGTACATAGCTGATGCGGCTCCGTACCTCCTCGAGGGTTTTGTCAAAAATCTTTACATGGCCACCGGAAGGGTCCACTAAGCCCATGATTGCTTTGATCAACGTGGATTTTCCAGCCCCGTTTGGGCCAAGTATTCCTATGAGTTTTCCGGATGGCAAACTTAAATCCACATTCCAAAGCACTGGGCTTTGATCATAACTTACCGTTAGATCATGGATTTCTAAAATGGGAGTTTTTACCTGAGTAATCATTGAATAAGGCTTTGAAAGATGACAGATACATTCGTGTTGACCATGCCGATATAGGTTCCGGCTTCACCTTCAAGATCTCCTAGGCTATCCGTATATAGTGGGCCGCCAAGTTTGATTTGATGATTTTGACTTTCGCATCCTGCGACCACGGCTTGGATGGCTTTTGGAGATATGGTTTGCTCCGCAAATACAGCTTTGATATCCCGTTCGACAATAAATTTTATCAATCCGGTCAAATCTCTAAGTCCGGGTTCACTTAAGGTTGAAAGTCCTTGTAGACCTAGCACTTCAATTCCATAAGCTTTGCCGAAATAAGCAAAAGCATCATGAGCGGTAATTAAGGCTTGGTTGGATTTGCTGAGTTCGGTTATTTTCAAGTTTGTTGCCCGATCTAATTCTGCTAATTGAGCTTGATACGATTTGGCATTGGTGCTAATTATGGTTTCCCAAGTTGGATTTATCAGTATCAATTCAGCGGCTGCATGATCCATTGCCATCGACCATAGCTTGACATCAAACCAAATGTGAGGATCAACGCTATGTGCCTCCGGTCCTGATCTGAGCAAAAGTTCAGGTGGAATATTCTCGGAAACATTAATTAGGTCTTTTCTTAGGCTTAGTTTTTCAAAGATTTCCGTCATTTTCCCTTCCAGAAAAAGCCCATGGTAAAGCACGATATCCGCTTCAAGCAGAAGGTCAAGATCGCGTGCCGAAGCCTTATATAAATGAGCGTCGACTCCGGCAGGCATCAGTGCAACGACATCGGCAGCATCTCCTACTAGGTTTCTGATCCCATCGGCAAGAATACTTGTCGTGACCACTATTTGTGGCTTGAGTCGCTCCTCCGGATTTTCAAATTTGCAGGCAATGAAAAGTGGAGTGCAAAGCAGAAAGATCAGTAGTCGGCTCATGATTGTTGGATTAGGATATTTGCTGCAACGTCTTTGGACATGAAGAGATTTTTCTTTTGGTCCACGAGGATTTCGATGGAACCGTCAAAGTCTGTCTTATCCAAAATCTTTATCCTAGCACCTATGTAAGCGCCCACTTTATCGAGGTATTTCAGGAAGGCAGCGGAGCTATCTTTTACTGCCACGATCTGTCCCATCTGACCGATTTCCATTTCATTTAGGACTAGTCTTGGCTTGGCTTTTACATCTCCAAATTCATCCGGAATAGGGTCACCATGGGGGTCAAATTTCGGGTAGTTCAGGAATGTGTCTAGGCGCTGGATGAGTAGGGGAGATTGGATGTGCTCGAGCTCCTCGGCCACCTCGTGTACTTCGTCCCAGGCGAAGTTTAATTTGTCTACCAAAAACACTTCCCAGAGTCTATGCTTTCGGATAGTTTGAAGGGCCTGTTTTTTACCCTCATCTGTTATATGAACCCCGTAATATTTTCGGTATTCGATGACTTCTTTTTCACCAAGCTTCCGAAGCATGTCACTTACCGAGGCCGGCTTAGTTTTCATTGCGCCTGCTACATCATTGGTAGAGACACTCTTTTTTCCTCCTTCGGAAAGGTGGTAAATGGCTTTTAAATAATTTTCTTCTGCTGTGGTCAAATCTGGATTTGTTTGGATGCTAGGCCAAAGGTAAAAAACATATTTAGCTATCCCTAAATAAAAGTTATAATATGGCTAAACCTGATGTGGATAAGTGCTTTTGGTTTGTGCGTTTCGATTTAGTCTGGGTTAAACTAATAATTAGCCTAACCTAAAAAAATGCCATAGAAATCTCAAAACTAATTATTTGAAGCTGTATTTTTTAGCAAAATGGATTGATTTATTTCGGATTTTTAGAAAAAAGTTGAGTTTCCAAATAAGGCAAATTGGTGTCCCAAAAAGTCACAAAGTGGATAAGTCTGGAAGGTTATCCGCCAGTATTACTTTTCGAACAGGGAAGAGATTGCCTCAATAAAATTTTGACTTTGGGAAGACCAGAGCAATGAGGAGTCGGGGGAATTGGTGAAATAGGTTTTTGAAACAGCTTCTTTGAAGGTCTCTTCAGGAAGCTCATTTTTTGAAAAATCAATTGGAAACCCTGAGCTGTGAGCTTCTGAAAAAGTTTCCCAATTAGAGTTTGGGCTATGTAAAACTGGAACTCCTAAAGCTGCGGCTTCGAATAATTTGGTGGGCATTTTATCTCGAATCGCAGCATGTTCTTGATAGGGTAAGAGTAGGAAATCAGCATCAGAATATGCGTCTAAAAGCTTCGAATGAGGAACAGGAATTTCGCTTAATTCGAGAAAAATTGAAGGTTCATTTGTGGCTGTTTCTTCAATCACTTTGCTATAAAAATCCAAGGAAACGTGGCCAATAATCCGCAGGCTTGAACGGGGATAAATGGAGCGAATTTCTCTATACCAAGCGATGGCTTCAACTGTTCCGTAGGCTGGAGTTAGGGTTCCGGAAATTAGAAATTTAAAGTGTTTTTTACCGCTATAACTCTTTGGTGAAATCTGATGAATGCTACCTGCAAATTTATTTTCCAAAACCAGATAAGGAGTCTTTTCAGGCATCTCGTTTTGATAGCAGGATTCTGCAAAAAGAAATAAATCGATCCCATTTGGCTGCTCCATTTTACGGATGATTTTACCTAGTTGCTTTCTTTTTTTTTCAGTAAGCAAAGGATTTAGCGCTAGGTTTGCCGTATAATTTTCCTGCACATCATAGACTATTTTGTATCCAATGATCTTTTTAAAAAATCTCGCAATGGGTAAATATTCATGGGTACAACAGATAAGTAGCTCCGGTCTGATTTTCAATAGTAATTCGGTAAATCGGGCCATGGCTCTAATTCGATCCCAGCGACTGCGGCTAAAAGCCATTGAGGAATAAAAATTTGCTTCTTCAGACTTTTCAATCTTTTTAGCTGAAAAGCCTATGATGTTTAAGCTGTATTTACTTGTTTCACGAATTGAAATCCCAAGCTTGCCCCAAGCTCGAACATCCTTTACAGGCTTGAGCGAGGAGGCGATTACTACAGTAGTCTGTGATAAGGGATTATCAGGCATAAACGAAACTAATCAAAAATATGGAACTAAGAACCCTTATTGAAAGAGCTTGGGAAAACCGAGAATTATTAAAGGAAAAGGAAATTCAAATCGCGATCAAAACCATCATTGCAGAGTTGGACTCGGGTCGGCAGCGTGTAGCGGAGCCGATGGAAGATGGAAGTTGGAAAGTAAATGACTGGGTGAAGAAGGCCGTGATTCTTTATTTCCCTATCCAAAAGATGGAAACTATCGAGGTGGGACCTTTTGAGTTTCATGATAAAATGGCGCTGAAGTCAAATTATGCCAAGCAAGGTGTTCGGGTAGTTCCGCATGCTGTCGCGAGGTATGGTGCATTTCTAGCAAGTGGCGTGGTGATGATGCCAAGTTATGTTAATATCGGAGCCTATGTGGACAGTGGCACGATGGTTGACACGTGGGCAACTGTCGGATCATGTGCGCAGATCGGAAAAAATGTTCATTTGAGTGGCGGAGTAGGGATTGGCGGAGTGTTAGAGCCAGTACAGGCGGCACCGGTCATTATCGAAGATGGCGCATTCATTGGCTCCCGAGCCATTATTGTAGAAGGTGTTCGAATCGGTAAGCAAGCGGTAATCGGAGCAGGAGTGACGCTCACTGCAAGCTCTAAAATTATTGATGTGACGGGAGCTGAACCTGTAGTATACCGAGGATATGTCCCTGAAAGATCGGTAGTAATCCCCGGAACAATCCCAAAGCAGTTTGCTGCTGGGATTTATCAAGTCCCTTGCGCCTTAATAATAGGCCAACGAAAAGCCTCCACTGATCTAAAGACTTCGCTTAACGATGCGCTTCGAGACAATAGTGTAGCAGTCTAAACCAACCTTTATGAAAAAAATCGCTTCAATTTCCTTTTCCTTGATTCTCATGATCATGTTTTTTGCATGTTCAGAACAGAAGGTCAGTAAAGGAGATAAATTCTTCACTGATAAAAAATTCGAGGAAGCGGCAACCGAATATTCTGATGAGTTAAAGTATCAGCCTAATGATGTGCGAATCTTGTATCATCGAGGTAGGGCTTATGAAGAATTGAAAAATTTTGAGAAAGCGAAAGCTGATTTTGAACGGGCACTAGAACTAGACCCTAATAATTTTCAGGTTCTATTGAGTCTCGCTAATCTGCATCATAAGGAGAAGAATTTCACGAATGCATTGCTTTTTTCTAACCGTGCCGCTGAGATTCCCGGAGCACCCGCAATGGCATCCTTTATGAAAGGAAGAGCACTTCATCAGTTAGGGAAAACTGACGAGGCTCTTAAAGCTTATGGGAATGCAATTTATTTGGACAAGGATTTTGGACAGGCGTACTATAATAGAGGTTTATTAAAAATTGGACTAAAGAATGTAAAAGGAGCCTGTGAAGATTTTCAATTGAGTTCAGCGCTTGAATATCCCGGATCTGCGGAAGCTTATAAAAAGTATTGTAAATAGAAAAACAAAAGACTGGCCTTCGCCAGTCTTTTGTTTTTAATGAGTATGTGGTTCTTCATGATGATCGCAGAGATTTTCTGAAGTTAATCTCCCACTACCTCCACAAGTTCGGCAAGAACTTACTTCTTTGAGATTCCCTTCACAAACAGGACAAGTCAATCTACCTTTGCCATCACAACGTTCGCATTCAAAGTATTCCACGATTTTGAAGATATTGACACGAGTGATCATTCCCGAGCCGCTGCATCTACTACAGCCCACTACACCTCTGGCTTTGCAATAGCTACAGTCTTGTTCGATTTGTCGCGCTCCCTCACAGGTAAAGCATACTTTGTAGCGATAACCTCTTCGGTCGCAGAGCTGGCAAGTTTTAATATCATTTAATGGGCCTTCCAGTTTTACCTGAAGTTCTTTTGCGCCTTTATAATGATCACCTGCAAAACCACTTAGCTCCAAATATTTATTTAAAAAATTCGCACTGTTATCATATTGACCAAGTTCGTAGAGTGTCTCAGCAAAGAAATATGGCATTTCTTCAGGTAAGGGTAGTCCAGAGTCGATCAAGTCTCGGAAGATAGAATTGGCAGTTTCGTATTCCTGACGCTCCATAGAACTTTGAGCACTCTTCATCCACCGATCGGTCTGGCCAAGATTTGGGCCTAATTGAGCCAAACTTAGGGAACTGAATGATAAACTAAAGATGAAAACAAGGAATGTAAAACCGAGTCTAGGTGTGTGAAATTGGAAGAGAGGGTGATTCATAGCTAGCAAAGGAAATAAGAACTAAACCGAAGCGAAAGTTAATGTTTCCAAAACGATAAATCTTTTAACTTCTTTAAAAATGGGTTTTATGAATTAAATATTTCCTTTATTTCGGTGACTCATTCAATGTTCTCGAATGATTTAAAATTTCAAAAATAATTTACAAAAAGAAAACAAATGGCGCAAACAATTACACTGATCGAGGGAATTGGTGAGGTTTTCCAGGGAAAACTTGCTAGGGCAGGCATTTCAAGTGTCGATGCACTCCTTGAAAAAGGAGCTACCAAACCGGGGAGAAAATCTATCGCGGAGGCTTCAGGTATAGACGAAGGAAAGATCTTGGATTGGGTAAACATGGCTGATTTGTTTAGAATTAAAGGAGTAGCTAGTCAATTTGCGGAGCTTTTGAAAGCAGCTGGAGTGGATACCGTGAAAGAATTACGAACTAGAAATGCGGAAAACCTACACGCAGCTTTGGTCAAAACCCAAGAAGAAAAAGGCTTGACTAAGGCAGTTCCTGCTTTGTCAAAAATCCAAGACTTTATCGCTCAAGCGAAAGAACTTGCATCAATGGTTACTTATTAATCATAATTACAAGCACCTTTTTGATTTGAAAAACCTTTTTGCTCTTGGCATCAAGGTTTTTTTTGTAGTTTGAAAGTTAATAGAAAAACCTCGATGAGTAAGACCGAACAGTTTATCTCCCATCTGGCAGAAGGGCAAGTTTATAAAAAGGATTTTATCATTATCGGAACTGGAGTATTGGATAATTCTCCTGTATCTGGGGCGCAAATCAAAATCCCACTCAAGACCATGAATCGTCATGGACTTATTGCCGGAGCAACGGGAACAGGCAAGACAAAAACACTTCAGGTAATCGCAGAGCAACTTTCTTTAAAAGGAGTTCCTTCTGTACTGATGGATCTGAAAGGTGACCTTTCTGGATTGGCCAAACCTGGAACAGCGAATGACTTTATAAAAAACAGATCTCAGGTGATCGGAGTAGATTATTATCCTATGGGTCTTCCTGTAGAATTGATGTCTATTTCTCTGGAAAAAGGAGTCAAACTTAAAGCGACAATCTCTGAATTTGGCCCGGTGTTGATCGCTCAGATTTTGGATTTGAATGACACTCAGCGAGGTGTAATAGCTTTGATTTTTCGGTATTGTGATCTAAACCATCTGCCGCTTTTGGATTTAAAAGATCTAAAGCGAGTCCTACAATACATTACCAACGAAGGAAAAGAGGCTATTCAAAAGGAATATGGCCAAGTTTCTGGCGCATCGGTGAATACGATCATGCGAAAAATCATCGAGCTGGAACAACAAGGCGCTGAAGAGTTTTTTGGAGAGAAATCCTTTGAAGTCAATGACTTTGTCAGGACTGTAGATGGCAAAGGTGTAATTTCAATTATTCGATTGACTGACATTCAAAGCAGGCCAAAGCTATTTTCAACCTTTATGCTTAGCTTACTTTCTGAGATTTATGAGACATTTCCAGAGCAGGGAGATGCAGATCAACCAAAGCTTTGCCTTTTCATCGATGAGGCGCATTTAGTCTTTTCCAGTGCATCCAATGATTTATTGGAGAAAATTGAAACTATAGTAAAGCTGATCCGATCCAAAGGGGTCGGAGTGTATTTTTGCACTCAGACACCGACTGACGTTCCAGAGAGTATTCTTGGACAGTTGGGATTAAAGGTGCAGCATGCACTTCGTGCATTTACAGCTAAGGATAGAAAAGCCATTTCGAAGACTGCTGAGAATTACCCAGATTCTCCTTTTTATAAGACTTCGGATGTCCTGACTTCGATGGGAATAGGTGAGGCTTTAGTCACCGCATTGAATGAAAAGGGCATTCCCACTCCGCTAGCTCATACGCTAGTTCGCGCTCCAATCACTCGAATGGATATTCTTGAATCTTCGGAAATTGATGAATTGGTCCAAAAATCTGATCTTG
The DNA here is from genome assembly GCA_963926065.1 of uncultured Algoriphagus sp. GTDB lineage: Bacteria > Bacteroidota > Bacteroidia > Cytophagales > Cyclobacteriaceae > Algoriphagus. Next base: position 7,278 of record CAWUWQ010000118.1, on the reverse strand, counting down.
TATCGAAATACAATCAGAAGATAGATCGTGAGAGTGCCTTTGAATTGCTGGATAAGAAAATGATGGAGGTCCAGGCTGAGCAGGAAAAAGCTGGACTACCTTCACCTAATATTCCTAAACCAAGAGCAAAAGAAGAGGATTCGCTTTTCGAAGAGCTCAGTAAAAATACTATGGTAAGGCAACTTGGGCGTACTATTTTTAGGGAATTGACTCGTGGAATACTTGGTTCATTCAGCAGGAAGCGTTAATCAAACCTTTTATGATCTAGCAAAAATTTATGAAAATAGCGGTGATTGGTGGGGGAGCTTCGGGTTTTTTTGCTGCAATACATGCCAGTGGTAAAGGGAGGGAAGTTATTCTTTTTGAAAAATCTCCAAAGCTCTTATCTAAAGTAAAAGTATCCGGTGGTGGAAGATGCAATGTCACGCATCGGTCGATGGAGATGTCCAAGCTTGTAAAAAATTATCCAAGAGGTGAAAAATTTCTCAAGAAAGTATTTCCAAAATTCAATTCTGAAGATACCATTCAGTGGTTTGAATCTAGGGGAGTACCATTGAAGGTAGAGGCAGACGGAAGGATGTTTCCAGTTTCGGATGATTCACAATCGATCATTGATTGCCTTTTGAAGGAGAGTATTCAACTTCGGATTGAGATCAGAAAATCCTGCGGAGTGAAAGAGATCCTTCCTCAGCCGAATGGGTATAGACTTGTAACAGATCAAGGATCTTTCGACTTTGATCGGGTGATTATCGCAAGCGGTGGGTTTCCAAAAATGGAGAGTTATGGATTTCTTAAATCACTTAATCATACTATAGTAGCACCTATTCCCTCTTTATTTACTTTCAATACTCCTCATGAGTCAATTCGATCCTTGATGGGGCTTTCGGTTCCTAATGGATTGGTGAAAATCAGCCGAACTAAAATGAATTATCAAGGTCCAATCCTAATCACCCATTGGGGATTAAGTGGTCCGGCTGTATTGAAGCTTTCTGCCTATGGGGCTAAGTGGCTCCATGAACAAAATTATCAGGCAAGTGCGATTATTAATTGGAATAGTGAGTTTGGTGAAGCCGATTATGAGCTTCATTTAAAAGATTACCAATTAGGTCATCCTCATCGAAAAATCACTTCTCATCCACTTTTTGATATTCCTTCCAGACTTTGGATTTATTTTTGTGAATTAGCAGGGATAGAGATGAATCAAACTTACCTTTCGCTTTCGAAAAAACAGCTCAATAAGCTTATTCAAAATCTTTTTTGCTTTATTTTGAAGGTTGAAGGTAAAACCACTTTTAAAGAAGAATTTGTAACCGCGGGTGGTGTGTCTCTTCAGGAGATACATCCGGAATCAATGGAAAGTAAACTATACTCTAATTTATACTTCGCTGGCGAAATATTGGATATGGATGGGATCACAGGAGGCTTTAATTTTCAAGCAGCTTGGTCCACAGGATACCTTGCAGGAAAAGCTACGCATTTGTAAAAACTATGAATAATTATCATTCAGCTTTAAAATCATTGATTGCCGAAATGGCTGAAGATGATTTGGAATTTCAGCAGCAGCTGACAACTGCCATCTACAATGGTCTCAAGGAATTGAAAGAGCAATATTTGATTGGTGCTAAAACAAAAAATGAAGAAGTAATCAAGCAAATCCGACACAAATCCAAGCCAACCTTGCAAATATTTGAATTTAACGGAATCATCGAGGAATTGAAAAGAGGTAAAGATATTCTAGACTCAGCAGGCTATGATTCTTCTTTTGAAGACCATATGGCTATACTCCTGAGTAAGATAGATGTTGCACTTCAGGATGTCCATGGATTAGTATAAAAAAAAGGAGCGCAAGGCAGCTCCATTTTTCGATCTAAAAACCCTATGAATAAATTTTACTTTGTAAAAGTAGATTATTCCTTAGCCTAAGCCTTTAACTTAAAATTAACGTCTTGTAAAGTTTCTGCTTTTCATGCCTATTCAGACTCCCAACTATTCAGGCCCTCCATTTTATCTTTTTAATGGTCATTTAGAAACCATTATTCCTAGTCTTTTTCGAAAAGTAGAAGGAGTCAAATACCGGCGGGAAAAGATCATAACACCCGATGACGATTTTCTCAATTTAGATTGGTCTGAAATTGGAAGCGATCGCCTTTTGGTTATCTCGCATGGTTTGGAAGGGGACTCAATGCGACATTACATCATGGGTTTGGTCAAGCTTTTCAATTCAAAAGGAATTGATACGTTAGTTTGGAATAACCGATCCTGTGGAGGTGAGATGAATCTGAAGCCCATTCTTTACCATCATGGTTCGAGCTATGATTTGGACACCACTATCAATCACGTCCTCCAAATGAATCGCTATCGAGAAATTTACTTATCCGGAATAAGTATGGGAGGCGCACAGACGTTAAAGTATTTGGGAGAAAAGGGACTGGATCTAAACCCATTGATCAAACGTGCAGCAGTTTACTCCACTCCATGCAACCTACCTTCCAGTGCGGCCACTCTTAAAGAAAAAAGTAATCTCTTTTACAAAAAGAAGTTTTTGGGAAAGTTGAAAAAGAAGATGATTGAGAAGGAAAACCAATTTCCGGGACTAGTAGATCTTGAACTCCTATTAAAAGTGGATGATTTTGACACATTTGATACTTTTTTCACTGCCAAAATACATGGGTTTAAAGATGCTAATGATTTCTATCGGAGTGTAAGTGCGGATAATTGGATGACTCAAATAGCCATTCCTTGCTTAATTCTCAATGCTTTGAATGATCCCTTACTTGGCCCCGCATGTTATCCCGTTGAATTGGCAAAGCTCAAATCAGAAATTCATCTGGAAATGCCAAAATACGGTGGTCATACTGGTTTTGTGAGAAAAGGAGAGGAATTTACCTATGCTGAGTATAGAGTTTTAGATTTTTTAGCAGCCTGCTAGACCAATTTCGAATTAGTATATTGGTAATAAATCTACTCTAAACCTTTTCTTATGAGACAGCTTTTCTTTGGTTCGCTTTTCCTATTGGGGATGCTTACCATTTTTTTAATGTGGTACTTTCAGTTTATGAATTTCGATTTGGGGAAGTTTATTCTCTGGGTTTTGGCTGGGTTATTTGTTCTTGGTATTTATGATGTCGTGCAAAAAAAGCATGCTATTCTCAGAAACTTCCCTTTGGTGGGTCATTTCAGGTACATATTGGAATCTATCAGCCCAGAGATTCAGCAGTATTTTATTGAGAGTAATACTGACGGAAGACCATTCAGTCGGAATCTAAGATCCCTTGCTTATCGTAGAGCGAAGAATGCAAACGACACCCACCCATTTGGTACACAGCGTGACATAAATGGGGTTGATTATATGGCATTGAGGCATTCGATTTATGCCATATCTCCAGATGATATTGATCCAAGGATTACCATTGGTGGAGAAGCTTGCCTCCATCCTTACAGCTCTTCGATTTTTAATATTTCCGCAATGAGCTTTGGATCCTTAAGTGCCAATGCAATCAAGGCTTTAAATAATGGTGCCAAAAAAGGAAACTTCTACCATAATACGGGCGAAGGTGGAATCTCAACTTACCACCGTCAAGGCGGTGATTTGGTCTGGCAGATTGGAACTGGATATTTTGGATGTCGTGATGAGCATGGAAATTTTGACGGACGCAAATTTGCTGAGAAAGCAGCTTGGCCTGAGGTCAAAATGATTGAAATTAAGCTTTCCCAAGGAGCAAAGCCAGGTCATGGTGGTGTACTTCCAGGAGTAAAAAACACGCCCGAAATTGCGGAAATTCGTGGTGTCAAAGCAGGAACCACCATTTTATCGCCTCCATCTCATAGTGCTTTCTCGAATGAGGATCAGCTTGTTGACTTCATCGCGAAACTTCGAAAATTGTCTAAAGGAAAACCTATTGGCTTTAAACTATGTATTGGTAGAACTGAAGAGTTTATCGCCTTGTGCAAGTCAATGATTGCCCATCAGATTTTTCCCGACTTCATCACGATAGATGGTGCAGAGGGTGGGACAGGAGCGGCCCCCTTAGAATTTTCCGATAGTGTTGGACTTCCTTTGGAGCCCTCATTGATTTTTGTTAGAGGTACTTTGGTGAAATTCGGAATTCGAGAAAAAGTCAAAATTATTGCTTCAGGAAAAGCACTAAGTGCATTTTCCATATTGAAATACATCGCATTGGGGGCTGACACCTGTAATTCAGCCAGAGGATTTATGTTTAGCTTAGGCTGTATTCAAGCTTTGCGCTGCAATACGAATGACTGTCCAACTGGGGTAGCTACACAAAAAGCAGCATTACAAAAAGGCTTGGTCGTCACTGATAAATCGGAGCGGGTTTATAATTTCCATAAAAACACAATTCACGCAATGAAGGAATTACTTGGAGCTTCTGGCCATCGTCACACCTCTGAACTTACGATTCAAGATCTCGTTCGAGGGGATGAAATGGTCACTTTGGCAAATCGATATTTCCCTGATTCTGTCAATACACAAGTCTAGCTAAATCGTTTTATGGCTAAGTCAGCAACAGTACCTCCAATCGAAAGAGAGCTAGTAGCGGCTGGAGATGGGGCATTCAATACATTTATGGCATGTGCTGACTCTCGAATTGCGAAATCATCTAATAATCCTCCAGTCCGATCACAAGCCTGAGCTCTAACGCCTGCTCCACCTTCGACTAGGTCTGATTCTTGTATTTCTGGAATTAGCTCCTGAAGTGCTTTTGTGAATGCCGCCTTGGAAAACGAGCGATAAAGCTCACCAAATCCGGTTTGCCAGTATTTGGCAGCTACTTTTTGAAATCCTGGCCAGGCTAAAGTTTCGCCCAACTCTTTCAAGTTTATTTGAGATTTTTTATATCCTTCTCTTTTAAAAGCTAGAACAGCATTTGGACCAGCCTCTACGCCACCTTTCATCATTCGGGTAAAGTGAACGCCAAGAAAAGGGAAGTTAGGATCAGGAACTGGATAGATTAGATTTTTCACTAAAAACTCCCGGTCCGATTTCAATTTGTAATACTCGCCTCTAAAAGGAATAATCTTCACATCAATTTTTTCAGTTTCGCTCATTTGGGCCACTTTGTCTGAATACAATCCAGCGCAATTGATTACCAATTTTGCTTCAAAATTTTTGACTGAAGTTTCGATATAGCTAATACCATATTTAGTGCTGATAGTTAGTGCTTTATGTTTAAGAAAAATTTCCCCACCCTGTTGAATTATTTTTCTGCCATAAGCCAAAGCCACTTGGTAATAATCTACAATACCCGTCTGAGGGACGTGTATTGCCGCTACACCAGCGCAATGAGGCTCGTATTCTTTTAACTCGGCCAAGGATATCTCACGCGTTCCGGTGAGGCCATTTTGAAGGCCACGCTCAAAAAGCCCTTTTAATATAGGTTTTTGCCCCTCCCGAGTTGCTACCACAACTTTACCGGTTATTTCAAAAGGAATTTTCTCCTCTTCGCAAAAATCAATCAGTTCATGATAGCCATTGATACAATTGGTAGCTTTAAGTGATCCTGGTTTATAATATAGACCGGAATGAATGACCCCGCTATTGTTACCAGTTTGATGCTTAGCTAATTGATCCTCTTTTTCTAAAATAGCAATTTTCAATTTTGGCATTTTTGACTGGATTTTAAGACCTGTAGCCAAACCAACTATTCCCCCTCCAATTATTACGATATCGTAGCTCATATTTCGACTTTAAAAACATAAATATAGGTGTCGGATTTCTAATTTCCCGATCTTAAAACTGACTCCAATTAAGAAAAATGACAAATTTTAGAGTAAATCAATCATTTTTCGTTTGTAATGAATTTATTTTGCAGTGTTGCGGTTCAAAACCAACTATTAGTCAATGAGCAGAATTTTTTTTACGATTATCCCATTCCTTTTTTGTCTCCAGGCTTTTGGCCAATATACCATCAAAGGCAAAGTAACCGATTCACAAACAGGTGATCCAATCCCGTTTGCTTCGGTCCTCCTCAACCGAACAAGTGTTGGGATTTCCACAGATTTCGAAGGGAATTATTTGATCGACGCGAAAGTGCTTTCGGATAGCCTTGTTGTCAGTTATTTAGGCTACATCACAAGCAAGAAGCTTTTAGCTCAAGAGCCAAACCAAATTCTCAACTTTCAGCTAGTTCCTTCTGATTTTCAATTGGAAGCTTTCGTATTCGAAGCTGGAGAAAACCCGGCATTCGAAGTAATCAGAAGGGCTGTAGCTCGTAAAAAATACTTTGATAAGAGGAATTTAACTGCTTATGAAACAAAGAATTATACTAAGATTGAAATTGATATTGACCATGTCTCTGATGAATTTACCCAGCGGAAAACAGTGCAGAAAGTCATTGCAGTTTTAGATTCGATAAAGCAACTTACTAATGATGAAGGAGAGAAGATTTTACCTGTCTTCTTCTCAGAGACGCTTTCCAAGTTTTATTTTAGAACTAGCCCAGAACTTAAAAAGGAAATTGTCGAAAAATCCAAAGTGACAGGAGTGGGGATCACAGACGGTTCGACCACTGCGCAGATTACAGGTTCGGCTTTTCAGGAATATAACTTTTATAAAAACTGGTTGAATATTCTCGAAAAGGAATTTGTATCGCCAATTGCAGATGGGTGGAAAGGGTTCTATGACTACGATCTGTTGGATTCGGTTTATATTTCTGGCGACTCTGCCTATTTATTAAAAGTATATCCACTTCGGGAACAGGATTTAGCGTTTTCTGGGCTGATCTGGATTAATAAAAATACTTATGCACTCAAGCAGGTTGATTTGACGATTCCGAAGGAGGCGAATTTGAATTTTATCGAGCGAATTAAAATTCAGCAGGAATTGGTTCCAACATCTGCAGGGCCTTTAATTGCCAATAAAACACGAGTTCAGATCAAAATCGGGCAGGTAACCCCCAAAACAGCGGGATTATTGGCCAAGTTTTACACCTCAGCTGATAGTATTAAAATCGTTGATCCCCAACCGACCAGCTTCTTTAATCAGGCAGTCGTCTTAAGACCTGATTTCAACGAAGCAAGTGAGTATTTTTGGAAAAATAATCGTCAAGACTCCTTAAGTATCGAAGAGCTCGCAGTCCTTCAAATGGTGGATACACTTAAAAAAATCCCCATTATCCGTTTCTACTCTGAGGGATTAAAGTTTTTTGCATCAGGCTATCTGCCTGTTAAAAAAGTAGATATCGGGCCTTGGCCGGGGTTTTTCAATTACAATAATTTGGAAGGAATCAGAATTGGAATGGGTTTCCGAACTAATCTGAA
>CAWUWQ010000117.1:0-3471 GCA_963926065.1 uncultured Algoriphagus sp. | reverse complement strand
TTTTTTCAGTTAGATAGCCTCCGAAATGCATCCTGATCTGATTCATTAGATGATCAAAGAAGGGGTTGTTTACTTTGAGGTAAACAGTTTCTACTTCAGAAGTGGTGTGGAGATTCGTGCCAATTACCCCAAACTCCCAATTGAAGATATGTCCAGTTACCATTAGAGCACTTCTTCCCCGAAGCACCGCTTGGTCAAGCAGCTCAGTATTTTTTATTGAAAAGTGGCTATTAAATTCTTTTTCAGAAATGGTGAGCAGCTTGATGGTCTCTGCGAAAAAGGCATCGGTGAAATTTCGATAGAATTTATTTCGAATTTTTTTTCGCTCAACAGCTGACTTTTCCGGGAAGGCAAACTCCAAATTTGAATCGATTACTTTTTTGCGATAGCTGATCAAGAACCGCGCAACAAAGTACAGCAAATCAGAGAAAAGGTAAAGTACTGGAAGCGGAAGCCTGGAAAGCAATCTGATGAAAAACATAAAAACGGGATGGGGATTGGGATCTTCTGTGATCCAATCAAGCAACAAAATAAAGGAAATCACCTGAATTCTTCCCGATTCCTAGTTATAAATTGACTCAATCGTTACTTTTGGATCATATGTCTGAAGTACAGCGCAGGAAATATTCTCAGGAAGAAAAGAACAGCATCTTCGATGGTGAGTTTATGCCACACATCGACTCGATGTATAATTTTGCTTATAGGCTCACCTTTGACGAGGATGATGCAAAAGATCTGGTACAGGATACTTATCTGAAAGCCTATCGGTTCATCAACTCGTTTGAACAGGGTACGAATGCAAAAGCATGGCTTTTTCGAATTCTCAAAAATAGTTTCATTAACGAATACCGACGAAAGAGTAAGCAGCCTGCGAAGGTCGATTACCAGGAGGTTGAAACTTATTACAACTCTGATGACGTTGATTACCAAAGCACAAGTGACATGCGAGCCGAATCCCTCAAGGACATGCTGGGTGATGAGATTTCCAATGCACTTAACAGCTTGGCAGTAGATTTCAGAACGGTGATTATTCTTTGCGACTTGGAAGGGTTTACTTATGAAGAGATGTCCAAAATTTTGGATATCCCCATTGGTACAGTTCGATCTCGACTGCATCGAGCGCGAAATCTACTCAAAGAAAAGTTACAAGGCTATGCGAAACACATGGGCTATAAAACAGATGAAGAGGAGGAATAATTTAAAGAATTAAGATGGATATGAACGAAGAATCATCAGAGGCACGAAAGCTGAAATGCGGAGACACGAGTAAGTGCTTTGAATTGCTGGAAAGCATACTCGATGGAGAGATTGACAATTCGAAAGAAATGTTGACAGAAAAGCTGGCCAAATGTCAACCTTGCTTTGAGCACTTTCACCTGGAGCAAGCGATTCGGGATTTGTTGAAAAACAAGTGTACCAAGCATGCTTTACCAGCTGAGCTAGCAGACAGCATCCGGAAACAGATTCAGGAAATCAAGTAAACATGACCTCAGGCAAGGCGATTATCTTTTCGGCTCCTTCGGGATCTGGGAAAACTTCTTTAGTCAAGCACCTTATCACCAAAATCCCAAATCTGGGATTTTCTATTTCTGCCTGTACGCGCGATCGTCGTGGAAGACATGAAGTGCATGGCAAGGATTATTATTTTTTAAGCCAAGAAGAATTCAAGAAAAAGATTGATGAAAATGAATTTATCGAATGGGAGGAAGTCTATGCCGGTAACTTCTACGGCACCCTGAAAGAAGAAATCCAACGGATCTGGGACAGTGGAAAAGCGGTAATTTTTGATGTAGATGTAAAAGGTGGTCTTGCGTTGAAAAGCTACTTTGGAGATCAAGCCTTATCGATTTTTGTGAAAGTACCGAGTATAGATGTACTCAAAGAGCGTCTGAATGATCGAGGTACTGAGTCGGAAGAATCTCTTTCTAGGAGAGTTTTTAAGGCAGAATTTGAAATGAAATTTGAACCTCAGTTTGATGTGACTGTAGTCAATGACGACTTTGGCAAAGCTTCAGCTGAAGCAGAAAATTTGGTAAGCGATTTTTTAACTCGATAAGCCTTGAAGATAGGATTGTACTTCGGCTCTTTTAATCCCATCCATGTTGGTCATTTGATTATTGCCGACACCCTCTATGATCGAAGCGATCTAGATGAGGTGTGGTTTGTAGTCAGTCCCCAGAATCCATTGAAAAAGAGACAATCTCTCGCACATGAGCACGATCGACTTCGCATGGTGGAATTGGCCATCGAGGGTAATTTTCATTTTCGGGCTTCCGATGTGGAGTTTCGTATGCCGAGACCTAGCTATACGATCGATACCCTTACCTATTTGAGTGAGCAATATCCACAGCATCAGTTCTGTTTATTTTTAGGTTCAGACAATCTGGACCAACTGAAGAAGTGGAAAAACTACGATCAGATTCTGAAATATTACAAAATATTGGTCTATCCCAGACCGGGTGAACCAAAATTGTTGGAGCATCCAAGTATCCAAGTGATCGACGCGCCATTACTGGATATCTCGGCCACTTTTATTCGCAAGTCCATTCAAGAAAGTAAGTCCGTTCGATACCTACTTCCCGAATCCGTGGCAGATTATATCCGGGATAAGAAGCTTTTTGAATAGAAAGAATTTGAATTCTTTAGGATTGATTTATCTAGCGTATTAGTTTGGTTAAAATCCTCTCGATTTAACACCTAATTGTCTTGCAGATAATTGGATTAATAACTTGCTTATCTAGAAAGTTTAATATCAATTTACGCACATCTTTCTCCATACATTTTTGGATTCCACTAAGGCATTTGCTTTCTTGCCTTCTCCCAAAACCTACTTTTTTTCCATTTACAAATCAAAAAAATGACTAAACATACCTACGACAGTGGGCTGATTGGCAATTGCGCTTTTATCGCCCACGTAGAGAAAAATACCAATATCAGCTGGCTCTGCTTTCCTCGATTCGACTCGGATTTTATCTTCGGAGGAATGGTCGATCGGAAAAAAGGAGGTGAGTTTACCATTTTACCAGATTCGGGAGAGTTTCATTCCGAACAAGTCTACTTAGAAAACACGAATATTTTAAAGACCACCATAACCCAAGATGGTAATTCGTATCAGGTGACTGACTTTGCGCCACGATTCAAAAACCATGATCGGTACTATAAACCGCTGATGCTGATTCGGAAAATCGAATGCGTATCCGGTTCTCCACGAATTAAGATATCCTGTCAACCTGTTACCAATCGTGGTCAAAATCAGTTGGTGCCTAGCCTTGGGAGTAACCATATCCGATTTATGGGCATAGATCAGGAGCTTCGACTGACTAGTAATGCGCCGCTCAGCTATATTCAGGATAGTAAGCCTTTTGTCCTTAATAAGACAATTTACCTGGTGCTAACTTATGGCAGACCGCTTGAAGCAGCAGTGGAGACTACCTCGGAGCGCTTTCTCCATGGGACTAAAGCTTATTGGCA
>CAWUWQ010000116.1:0-4011 GCA_963926065.1 uncultured Algoriphagus sp. | reverse complement strand
AATTCTCAAGATTGGTGACTGCCTTGTCTCTTGCGGTAACGCTGCCATTTCCTTGAAAGAAGATGTGTTTTGAATTACCCCTTTAAAACTACAGTTTTAAGTCCAATAATTCTGACCGGATTAATCTCACTGGGGGAATGTGAATTAGCGGAATTGCCCTTGAAATGTATCGTGTTCCGATCAGTTGGATAAATACTTTTTGCGTTCTCTTTTATCCATTTCCATTAAAATCAGATCGGTGGGATGTATGGACTTGAGCGCTGTATTAATTTCATCGCTTTGAACTTCCTGTTGGCTTGCAAAAATGGATACTGGAAAATTGACCCAAATTATCCCAAAGTCATCCATCTTCCAGCGGCTTTGGATCATTTTCACATGATGCATTTCTTCTTTTAGAGAATAAGAGGATTCTCCGATAGCTTGGCCAGGAAAAACGACTTCGCCAACAGCCACGCTGGTAGAATATGGCATTAGCCCACTCAATCTACTGAATGACCCGTCTAGGTGGTAAATCTCGACGAAGTTTTCTGAGTCAAAATCCGAAGTGCCAGATGGGGTCTCCTCGTTATTCATCTTGATTTCTGATATAATTCCTTTTCGTGGAGCGCAGATTATCGTGGGTTTTTCAAAGAAAAAACCAACACCGGTATAGGCATTGGATTCTGAGTTTTTTTGGTTTTGAGATGATTTGCTCGTCAGAGGCCTCATGCTAAGAATGGTTCCCTCTTTCACTGGCAGCAAGTAATTGGGTATTTCCAGAACACTTGGTTCGTAGTTTCCCTTGTACAACTTGGTGTTGTAATTAAACCCGGTTTTATCATTGACATAGATTGATCGGAGTTTCACTAAATTAGTTTTGCCGGGATAAGCTACCGCATAAATTACCCTCCCGTCAAAAGACTCAAGATTTTCAAGTTTCAAAAAATCAATCCTAATGGTGTAAGGAATTTTCGTGTTGTTGAATGCAAGCAGCGTAAGGTTCCTGTCTTGATCCTGTTCGGCGACAATTTCCACTTGGGCAAAGCCCAAATTTCCGATTGAAAAAAGGAGAAAGAATGCTAGTAATCTCATATCAGTATTCTAGGATTGAAATTGGGAGTGAAATTCCGGATTTAAGGTAATAAAAAGTAAGTAGTTTGAATTATTTGATATATTCTAATTCTTTTTGATAAGAAGTTTTAATATTAGTATTCTACTATATTAAAACTCACCGTGAAAAAAAATCAAAGAAGAGAGTTTCTGAAATCATCAGGCCTAGCTGGTCTTGGGTTATTTGGAGCTGGATCTGTTATTGGATCAGACTTTGAAAAATTGCCTTTTGAATCAAAAAAAGGACTTAACCGGATTCAATCCTTTAATATGTCTGGTTTTGCAGCACCAAAAATACCAACTGTCCGTGTAGGAATCGTTGGATTGGGAATGCGCGGTCCGGGAGCGGTGGATCGATTAAGTAAAATCGAAGGAGTAGAAATTAAAGCGCTTTGCGACTTACTTCCTGAACGTGTCGCAAAAGCGAAAGAACAGTTGAAAGGCACTGCACATCAGCCAGTCGGTTATTCAGGCAATGTTTTCTCGTGGAAGGAAATGTGCGATCGGACAGATTTGGATCTCATCTATATCGCTACTCCATGGGAATGGCATACGCCAATGGCAGTCTATGCGATGGAAGCCGGCAAACATGCTGCTACGGAAGTGCCTGCAGCACGTACGCTTGATGATTGCTGGCAATTGGTAGAAACTTCCGAGCGTACTAAAAAGCATTGTATGCAGCTGGAGAACTGCTGCTATGATTTTTTTGAATTGATGACCTTGAAGATGGCCCGTGAGGGATTTTTTGGAGAGGTCGTACATGTAGAAGGTGCCTATATTCACGACTTGCTATGGCTGAATTTTGATAAAGACAAAGGTTATCAGGATATGTGGCGACTGAGGGAAAATTACCGGAATGGTAATCTTTATCCTACACACGGTCTTGGTCCGATCTGCCAGATTTTGAACATCAACAGGGGTGATCAGATGGATTACCTTACTTCCGTCTCTTCTAATGATTTTCAGATGAAGAAAGAGGCAGAGAAGTTGGCACAAGAGGACATGTTTTGGTCTGAGTTCGCTTCTAAAAACTACCGAGGGAATATGAATACCACCGTGGTGAAAACCAAGCAAGGAAAGTCTATCATGATTCAACATGATGTGACTTCACCAAGACCTTATTCTCGTCTTCACGTGGTCAGTGGTACCGAAGGATTCGCCCAGAAATATCCTGAGCAAAAAGTAGCCAAAGGACACAGCTGGATGAAGGAAGAGGAAATGAAGGAGTTGGAGAAAAAATATACGCCCGAGATTGTTCTGAAAGTCGGTGAACTAGCCAAGCAAGTTGGAGGTCATGGTGGAATGGACTTTATGATGGATTGGAGATTGATTGACTGCCTGAGAAATGGCCTGCCACTTGATCAGGATGTTTATGATGCTGCGCTTTGGAGTTGTGTCTCACCACTGAGCGAATGGTCTGTGATGAATCGATCCAACTCTATTGATGTGCCTGATTTTACTGCGGGTAATTGGAAGACCAACAAACCAGTCCCGATTACTTTGAGGTAATAGGGTATTTAATTGGCTGTAGTAGAATCTTTGCGTTTCTTAATTAAGTCTAAAGTGACTAAAATAGCATAATGATCTGAATAGGGAAGTGGAACCACTTGATAGCTAACTAGTTGAAAGTAAGTTGAATCATAAAATAGGTAATCAATTCGCTTACCTTCTTCCCCTTCACCAGGAAAAGTCGGGTCGCTATTTCCCGCTTCTTTTCCTGCGTCTTTCCAATGGGAAGGGATCCGATTGTAAGCATCAGAACCTTCTTCAAAGTTGAAATCCCCTACAATAAATGCAGGGCTTTGGAGCGAGTCTGCATAAGAAATTAAGGTGTCAATCTGTGCAATTCGATTTTCCTCAAACTCATGATCGAGGTGAGCACTTCCCATATAGATCTTTTCGAGGGTTTTCAATTCTAGTTGCGACCAGGCCACAGCTCTAGGTTCTCCACCAGCTGGGCTAGGAAGAGGGAACGTGTGATAGCCTTTAGACTTTTTATTCAAAATTCCATTCCCATAGGCTCCTTCTTCAAATTCGATAGCTCGTCCAAAATATCCTTTATATCCAGTCTCCCTGCTAAGTCTTGAGATCTGATTGATTTTTTCGCCATAGATTCTAGCGGAGCGGAGCGTCATGCTATCTAATTCTTGGAACGCGATAGCTTCAGGTTGGACAAGAATAATGTAATCTGCGATCGTATCTAAGGTAGGTTTTTCGGATATAGTAGGATGGTCCCCATGATAGATATTATAGGAAAGAATACTAAATCGCTGAGCTTTGGCTAAAGAAATGCCTAAGATTGATAAAAAGGTAAAAAGTAATAATCGTTTCATTTTCGCGATTTAATCTTAAATCTGGACTGTTTAACTTTTTCGAGTGACTCTCGATTTGGCTTTACAATATTAACTTTTTCTGCTGGATCAAACGAAAGATCAGTTAGCTCTTATTTCTTTTAAAAACCGATTACTGTTTATGCCAGATGCTAATTCTGACCTAAAAATGCACGGAAATATAGCTTAATTCACACACTTTGGAAAAGATCACTTGCTCTAACCTGATTTGAAACCAGAAAAATCAATTGTAGAATACTATTTTGCTGAAGAAAATACCACTGAGATTCAAGAAAAAATTAGAGTAGATCAGTTTAGGATAATCTTCATCAAATTCATTTATCGACCTTCGGGATTTTTTTCCAGGATAATTGATCCTTCAATTTTATATAGTTGATGTTTCTGATGTGGGAGAGTACCAAAGAGGGTTTATTAAAAATCGTTCCCGGAGATCTAGCTCAACTTATTGTTAGGAAGAAAAGGTGATTATTTTTCCTTCCTAAACTTCCCCATTTCCTCTGCTACTTTTTGATCTAGATCCAAATTACTTTTGGATAGTTCGGTGATGATATTCTCGAAATTGGTTTGATCT
>CAWUWQ010000115.1:0-16545 GCA_963926065.1 uncultured Algoriphagus sp. | reverse complement strand
TTATTTCTATCTGATGGATTTTTGAAGGAGATGGATTGTAAACCAAAAAAGTCTCAGATCATTCGGTCTGAGACTTTTTTGGACCTAATTTTCTTTGATTATAGTGGTGTCAGGCTTTGCTGGTGTTTTGGCTTTGGGGAAGAATCCTTTTAGTAATTTCTTAGCCTCTTCCACAGCCTTATCTTTAGATCCACTCACTTGCTGCTGTAGTTCCTTTTTTACGCTATCCTGAATCAATTCACCTTTAAGTTTTAACTCCTGTTTGATGCTATCCTGTGCAACATTGAATTGCTCAGTAGCTTTTGATTGAAGGGACTTAGTTTCGCCTGATATCCGGGCTTTGAGCGCATTGCTTAGCAGTGCTTCTATACTATTTCCTCCAGCCAAAGCGATTTTAGGAGAATTATAATTTCCTGTTAGATTTATTGCTAAAGGAATCATTGAGTTTTCATCCACTTGCGTTCCTGATATAGTAGCTAAGATTGCATTGGCTTGTGCTCCAAACTTACCAGCTGGTACCAGCATATTGATTAGGTAATTAAAGGAGCCATCAAAGCCTGCGGAGCCTTGAATGTTGGCTTGATAATCCCACAGTTTGACATCAAACGGGCGGACATCCATTACCCCATTTTCGATCGAGATTGGAATGGAGATATTTTTGAGCTGAAGCGTATTGACATCTTTCAATCGGGTAAGACTAGTAATTCCTTCCAGAATTTTACTGTCTTTCAACGCCGTCTCTGCCACTTTCAAAAGCCCTTTACCATCCAAACTGGAAAGAATAGGCATCATATCCTGACCTAATATTCCTGATAGATTGATATTGGTATTGAACCTTCCCGAAAGATTCTGTGCAATTGGCGCAAAAGCCTTGATGGTATTGAATGCGTTAAAAGACTCTGCTATACTGAGGTCAGCTAGAGACAAATCAAAGTCGAATTTTGGATTACTTAGATCTCTTGGATCATAGCTGCCATTCAATCCTATTGTTCCACCTAACGTCTTCATGCTCGCTTCTGAAAAAGTCAGGACGCCTTCTCGTAGCATAATTTTACCCTGAATATCTTTCAGGGTCATTTTTTCATAAAGAACCTCATTGGCAGTTGCTGCTATTGTGAAATCTATGTTTTTTGGAAGTTCGATGACACTAAGACTAGAGGTAGTATCCGTGGTTGCGCTTTCGGTCATCCATTCATTTGCATTGAATCGAGGACTTTTTACCGTTAATTGACCCTGAAGAGTTCCTCCATCGGTGAGGAAATAATTTATGTAGTTCGACAGTGTGCCGCTGGCCTGAACAGGGCTTTGGCCCAGTCTGGAGTCAAACTCGATTAAGTCGATTCGATCAGGGCTGAAGCTTGCGCGAGCTTTTGAAATCTCCACTCCTTGTGGAACCTCGGTTGAGGAAAATTTAAACTGATCAACAGCTAATGTCCCACGAGTTTCCAATTGATTGTATTTTTCGGCTTCTACGGCTGCATAGGACCCTTTTGTCTGCAAGTCTGCCTGAATTTTACCTTCCATTTGAAGTCCATCCATTGGGAAAATTGCCAAGATTTTTTTCAAATCTACTGCTCCTATGATTTCACCATCCCAGATGAGTTGATCAAAATTCCGGATTTTCAATTTTCCGCTGATTTTTTCCTCCTCTAATACGAAACCAAATTGGCTTAAATCAACCAAAAAATCAGACATATTTCCACTTTGATTTTGAATGCTTGCATTGATATTCATCTGCTCGATCGGCGCTGGATAATCCACACTTTTCGCATAGCCGTTAGTCAGTAAAAGCTTGGCATCAATGGCCGGGATAACTTTTGTTATCGAATCATATCTTCCTTTGGCCGAGGCATCCAGAGCTAGATTGCCCTTTAGCGCGAGCCCTTCAATCGGAAAAATAGTGGTGAGCTCTTCTAGGTTTAATTCACCTTTCAAAGTTCCGTCCATGGTGTAGCTGATCAAATCTTGTAGAAAGAATCTCCCTGAGATCGGATTGCTACCAAAATCCAACTTGAACGTAGGAATACTAATTGAAGTATTATCCAAGTTGCTGGTCTCATTTTTTGCCCGAAAGTCAAGATTGATATTTTTCACAGGAAGAGGGAGATCAGGATATTTGAACATCCCGTCGCTGATGGTCATTCCAATATCGAATGCAGGGAATTTCTCATCGTTGTAAATTCCTTTGATAAACCCTTGAAAAGCCATTGTACCTGAGGTCTCCAAGCTGGAAAAACTTTCGGTATAAATCCCAGGAACCAAGGAAAGAAGACTTTTAAACGAATTCTCTTTGCCGTCAAAAGCCAAATCGAGCTCAATATCATCAGTAGGCATAGCGACATATCCTTTCAAGTCGAAAAGGAAATCGTTGAGTTGGAAATTACCCTCGTCGAAGGAGAATTTCATCTTGTCCATATCGACCTGAACGAGTGCATTGCCTTTGAAATCCTTGTTGCTGAGGTAGCTAATTCCTTCATAGCTGATATCTGCTATTGTGGTACTTAGCTCGAGTGGAAGTGCATAAACTGTACTGGTGAATTCACCAGATCCGCTGGCTTTCAATCCTCCCAAAGCCATAAAATAGTCTAGCTCGCGGTCATCATAGACAAAGTTCAAGTTATTAACCTCGATGAGGTTAGCTGCGATTTTTAAATTGCTTTCTTCAGCGCTACTTTCAGTTTCTGAGGGATAGGTAATGTCATAATTAGCACGACCATCTTCTAAAACTTTGACATAAAGGCTTCCCCCATTGAGGTGAATACCCGTCAGAGTGGGATACTCATCAAACAGAACCGATTTGAGATTAAAATCGATCTGAAGTTCATTTAGAGCGAGTAATGTATCCCCTTGGAAAGGCACATGTCCTACAATTTTGAAATCTTCTAGCCCTGCAGAAATGTTGGGAAATCTTTTGAAGAAGCTGAGACTAATATTTTCCAAATCATAAATAACCTGAGCATTGATGGACTTGGATATTTCCTGATCGATTCTTGCAGCGATTTTGTCTTTGAATATGAAAGGCAAAGCAAAGGCTGAGATCAAAAGGAAGCCCATAATACCGAATAGGATAAGAACTGTTTTTTTCATGGATATGTAATTTGAGGCCGTTCGAGGATGGAACTGTAATTATTCCGATCAACATGGAGCATGTTAAGCATCTACGCTGGATTTAGGACTGAGGACTTAACTACCAACAAGATTTAAGCCGAAATAGTAGCATTTTTCTTCAAGAAAAACATCAAACCCTGGCCTTTCGAAGACAAAATGCCAAATTTTATGACCCTGGAAATGAGATTCCATTTACTCTTCGGTAGAGATTGAGGGCATACTTGTCGGTCATTCCGGAAATGAAATCAACTAATGCACGAAGTATGGGGTAAGGATTTACTTCAGCACCCCAACCTTTAAGCGGGAAATCCTCTGGAAGTAGCCTTAAAATGCTTTTGTCCTGTCCAGAAAAACGTTCCGGAAGATAGAACTGATGATAAAGAGCTTTTGAAAACACCGAAAGTAATCCTTCCAAGACTTGAAACCCTGCAGCTTCTTTTTCCAACACAATTTTTGATCGATAAATCAGCTGGACTGATACTTCCGTTATTTTTTGTAAAGCTTTTGCCGAAGGAATAATATCGGTAAGCGACTTATCAAAATTCCCTTTGCACATGCTTTCCTCATACTGGGCAAACACTTCCACCGTTTCTTGAATTAGCTCACCGATCGCCAGGGCGCGAAGGGCGCCTAGATTTTGGGCATTACTTCGCCCCTCCATTTTTTTACGGTCAAACTTGTCTTTCAAAATTGGTGAAAGGAGCTTTACCGTTTCATCAAATCCAACCAGGCCAAGCGTGCATCCATCCTCCAAGTCGATGATGCTGTAGCAAATATCATCTGCAGCCTCAACCAAAAATGCCAGAGGGTGTCTAAACCAACATTCTGAACTGGATCGCTCCATGCCTAGTACGGAGGCAAGCTGTTCAAAATCCGCAGCTTGATTTGCAAAATAGCCATACTTTTTTTGACTCCGTCGGGCGAAATCACGCTGCTGGATTAAACTTGGTCTCGGGTATTTGGTAAAAGCTGCCAAAGTAGCATGGGTGAGCTTTAAGCCAAATTGCTTAGAAGTCAACATTCGAAAGCCTTGTGCATTTCCTTCAAAATTGCAGAGATCGAATAATTGCTCTGGACGGATGTGAGATTCCCAATATTTTCCTGCCGGGTGAAATTTAAAGAAATCGGAGATTGCTTCCTCTCCAGCATGTCCAAATGGTGGGTTTCCAATGTCATGCGTTAAGGCAGCTGCAGCTACGATGGCACCAATATCATAAGCAGTAATGCCTCTGTTGCTCAGGCCGGGGTATTTTTTGAGTAAAAACTCCCCGGCTATTTTCCCAAGAGATCTGCCTACACTTGACACTTCAAGACTATGCGTGAGTCTAGTATGAACAAAAGCCTGTTCTGGAAGGGGAAAAACCTGGGTTTTATCTTGAAGATTACGAAAGGGAGCTGAAAAAATAATTCGATCGTAATCTACTTCAAATTCACTTCGTGTATCCTGAGGCTGTTGTTTGTTCGGAGTATCACCAAATCGCCCCTTAGTGAGGAGGTATTCCCATTTCATCATCCCCAAAAATAAGAAGGTCCTGGCATTATCCCCAACTATAGCGAAGAATCATGCTGGCATGGACCTTGCCTATACTCCAACAGACTAAACCAACTATTTCTATGAAGACTATTTTGAATTATTTTATGCTGGCACTCATCGCAGTTGTCGGGTTTTCATGCAATAATGATGACGAACTCCTTGCTGGATCTGCTAAAGTTAATTTCTACTTAGTTGATGCTTCGGGAGATTTCGATCAAGTCTGGATTGAAGTCATTGCTTTGCGCATTAAAGCTGATGACAATGACCAAAACAATGACGATGATATTGAAGACGATTCTGACGAATCTTCATGGGTAGAGATTCCATTCGAAGAAGGAAGTAGATATGTAAATCTTTTGGAATTGACAGGAGAAAATTCGCAGTTTTTAGGATCAGAGATTTTTCCAGAAGGCGAAATCGATCAGCTGAGATTAGTATTAGGCGATAACAATTATGTGGTCAAAGACGGGAACCGCTCAGAACTGAAAACTCCAAGTGCACAGCAAAGTGGTCTGAAGATCAAGCTGAATGAGTCTATCGAAGGAGGAAAGTCTTATGAAATTGTAATAGACTTTGATGTAGAAAAGTCGATCATAGTAGCAGGAAATTCAGGGAACATTATTTTGAAGCCGGTGTTGAGAGCGTATGTGAGGGAAGCTGCAGCTGGAATAATGGGTCAGGTATTTCCAAAAGAAGCCCAACTTGTAGCTCTAAAAGCCATGAAAGGGGATAATGAATACAATACAGGCGTAGACGAAAATGGAAACTTTAAAATCCAAGGAATGGATGATGGGGTTTATACCTTGACTTTTACTCCAAATTCAGACTACAATGGAAAGGAGATCGGTGGCGTCCTTGTTGAAGAAGGTAAAATGAAAACAATCGATCCGATCACCCTCTTACCTAAGCAGTAAATTTAAAGCCGGTTTAGACTGGTTTTTTTTTGCCTTATTTTTTGAGCTAAATTTGCCTCTGTGAATAAAACCATTTTACTCTTTTTGCTTTTTGGAATCTGTTTGATCTATTCCTGCGAACAAGCGGATTCAGGGCCAAAGTCCTTGATCAATTTGGTTTTGGTGGATACTCCAGCTAAATGGGACTCAGTTCTTGTAGAGATTGAAGGAGTAGAATTAGAAATTTTGGTTCAGGGAAGGGAAACCGAGAGCCAGATCTTTTACCTTGAATATAAAACTGGAGATAAGCAGATTAGGGTTAGCGACCTGATAGGAGGCCAAGGTTTAATCATCGGTAGAGAACAACTTCCTGCAGGAAAAGTAATTGGACTCAGGGTTCAGATGGGCAAAAATCATATGCTTTATCAAGAAAAAAAAGGCTATCCTATGCCCTTGGTGGACCCGAACAATGTTTTTGTCCCACTAGTAGCAGAACTGGATCTGGAAGCAGGAATCGCCTATGATGTGATCTTGGACATGGACTTGGAAAAATCAATACTCCAGAAAACTACATCTCCATTAAGTTTTCAATTAGCCCCCTTCTTTACTCTTATTGAAGGAGCTTCATCAGGAGAACTTCAAGGAACTGTCTCCCCATTGACACTGAAACCAGCCATCTTTTTAATTCAAGGAACAGATTCCATCAGTACTCATCCGACGACTTCAGGAGGGTATTTATTCAGAGCAGATCCAGGAAATTATTCGCTTTATTTTGATCCAAAAGATGTTAGATATGTTGGTGAGACGGTCTCTAACGTGATAATAGAGGAACGAAAAACTACAAATTTCCCAGTTCATAACTTCAAGATCAAGCCATGAGCCCTATTGATGAGCGATACATGCAGCGAGCGCTAGAGCTTGCAGCAATGGGTTTAGGGACTGTTAGTCCAAATCCCATGGTGGGCTGTGTGATTGTCCACGAGGATCAAATCATTGGAGAGGGCTACCATCAAAAATACGGCGAAGCTCATGCGGAAGTGAACGCAATCAATTCGGTGAAAGACCAGTCTTTACTTCAAAATGCGACTGCCTATGTGACTTTGGAGCCTTGTTCCCATTGGGGGAAGACGCCTCCATGTGCAAATCTTTTGGTTGAAAAAAAGATAGCCCGTGTAGTGATTGCGGCAGTAGATTCCAATCCTTTGGTAGGGGGAAAAGGAATCAAGATTCTTGAAAGTGCAGGAATAGCCTTGATTTCAGGAGTTTTAGAAAAAGAGGCCCGGATTCAAAACAAGCGGGTTTTTACTCAAATAGAGAAAAAAAGACCGTATGTGATTTTGAAGTGGGCGCAGACTGCCGATGGTTTTGTGGCTAAATCAGACTTTTCTTCCAAATGGATCAGTAATTCAGCAAGCAGGCAATTGGTTCATAAGTGGAGGGCAGAAGAAGATGGAATTTTGGTTGGGAAAAATACAGCAAGCTACGATGACCCTTCTTTGAATATCAGAGAATGGGTCGGTGAAAATCCAATTCGCTTGGTCATTGATTCTAGACTGGAATTGCCAAAAACTCTCAAGCTTTTTGATCAAACCATTCCTACCATTTGCTTTAATACCTTGAAGTCAGAAAAACTGGAAAATTTAGAATATGTCAAGCTTAGCGAGTCTTTTGAGATATTCGAACTGCTTGATGAACTGGCCCATCGAAATATTCAAAGTATTATCGTGGAAGGAGGAAGTTTTCTCCTTTCTAAATTTATAGCGGCCGAACTTTGGGATGAGGCTCGTGTGTTTACAAGTCAAAATAAGTTTGAGGCAGGAATTCCTGCTCCAACATTGAATCAAATCAGTGCTGAATCCTATCAAATCCAATCGGATTTACTCCAAATCTATTACCATGTCTGAAAACCTTTATATCCCTGTTTCTGCTAGTAAATTGGAGAAATATGAAGCCATCCTTCCACAAATCGAGGCTTTGATTTCTGGAGAGCCTGATCTCTATGCAAACCTTGCAAATATTTCTGCTGCCCTGAAGGAAGCTTTTGGCTTTTTCTGGGTGGGGTTTTACCTCGTAAAAGGGGATCAATTAGTGTTGGGGCCCTTTCAAGGCCCAATAGCTTGTACCCGAATCAATCCGGGAAAAGGTGTCTGTGGAACGGCTTGGGTAGAAAAGAAAACGCAATTGGTGCCTGATGTTGAGATCTTTCCAGGGCATATTGCTTGTAGTGCTGCATCCAAATCCGAGGTTGTGGTGCCTGTATTTAAGGGAGGCGAAGTGGTAATGGTCTTGGATGTGGACAGTGATCAGCTGGATGATTTTGATTCAGTGGATCAAGAATATTTAGAGAAGTTGATGGGGATCCTTGAAAGCACTTTTTGACATTGAACAATAAACGGTTTTCCCTTACCTAGAAAAAGTAGCTGATTTATTGGAAGCAGTAAAGGTAATTATTGAAACGTCTGAGTCATAAACCCCCTCAAAATCTTAATAACCTCTTCTTTTCGCTCCACTTGACCCATATGGCCAACACCTTGTAATTCATAATATGCTGTGAAAGCCTCTTTTTGTAGGCGGCTTGCTTCAATTCTTACGACACCGTCCTCAGTTCCTGCGATCAATAATTTTGGTCCTTTATAGTCCTCAAGAATATGAAGTCGTGATTTTCGATCACGCATGGCTTCTGAGTATGCTATCAATCCGATAAGGCTGGATTCTTTGGATTGGGTCACTGCTAAATCTATTTCCTTTTCAAATTGTGCTCGAGTAGAAGCCGTAAAAAGTTGCGGGACGAAGGCAGTCACGAATTTGTCAACACCTTGCTTTTTGATAAAGGCGATGGTTTTGTTTCGAGAATGCTTTTTTTCTTCATCGTCATCAAGCGCAGTCGAATGGATCAAACTGATTCCTTTAACTCGGTTACCCATAAGTTCTAAAATCGCCAATGCAACATACCCACCTAAGGAATGGCCGATTACAACAGGATTTTCAATCTTCTGCTCCTCCATCCATTCTTCAAGTAGGACAGCGACCTCTTCTAAGGTAATGTGATTGGAGCTTATTGGGTTTTTACCAAAACCTGGCAAGTCAGGATAAAATACATGAAAATTCGAAGCAAGTGCGGATGCAATATCATCCCACATGGCTCCGATTTCACAAAACCCGTGAATAAAGACAACAGGATTCCCCTTCCCTTTTTCAGAAAAATGAATTACCGACATCTATGAAATTTTAATTAGACTATTTTGGATACTTCAGCAAGGTTTCTGACGGCATCCGCTATTCCTTCTGGATCAAACCCACATTCATGGTGAAGTTCAATCTGCTCGCCATGCTCAATAACTTCGTCAGGAATACCCAGTCTTTTCACCTGAGCCTGATAGCCATGATCTGTCATCCACTCAATTACTGCAGAACCGAATCCACCCATTAAGCAACCATCTTCTATAGTGATTACTTTTTTGAATTTACCAAAAATCTCCTCGAGTAACTCTCCGTCCAAAGGCTTTACAAATCGCATGTCATAATGCGCAGGATGTAAGCCTTCTTTTTCAAGATTTTCACACGCTTCTACGGCATAATTACCAATGTGTCCAATCGTCAAAATAGCAACTCCTTCACCTTCTTTCACTATTCGGCCTTGTCCTGTAGGAATCTGCTCAAATGGAGTTCGCCACTCTGGCATCACTCCTGCACCTCTCGGGTATCGGATCGAATAAGGTCCCTGGTGAAGCGAACCAGAATACATCATGTTTCGAAGCTCTTCTTCGTTCATCGGAGCGGCTACCACTAGATTCGGAATGCATCTAAAATAGGCAATATCGTAAGCCCCATGATGCGTTGGTCCATCTGCTCCGGCAAACCCAGCCCGATCTAGGCAAAGTACCACGGGTAGATTCTGAAGGCAAACATCATGGACGACCTGGTCATAGGCTCGTTGCATGAAAGTAGAATAGATATTACAGAATGGAATTAATCCTTGAGTGGCCAATCCTGCTGAAAAAGTAACTGCATGCTGCTCAGCGATACCTACGTCAAAAGCACGATCAGGCATTGCCTTCATCATGATATTCATAGACGATCCGGATGGCATCGCAGGAGTTACTCCCATAATTTTATCATTCATTTCCGCTAGCTCTACCAAGGTATGACCGAAGACATCTTGGTATTTTGGTGCTTGTGGTGTACTTGGAGTTTTCTTGAAAATCACTCCAGTTACTTTATCGAAAGTTCCTGGAGCATGCCAAGTTGTTTTGTTTCCGTTTTCTGCAGGAGCGTAGCCTTTTCCTTTGACTGTGATACAGTGTAGGATTTTGGGGCCGGGGATGTCTTTTAGATCTTTCAAAATTTCCGCCAAATGATTTACATCGTGTCCATCAACTGGGCCGAAATAGCGCAAATTCAACGATTCAAAAAGATTACTCTGATTGAGTAATGCAGATTTGATTCCACCTTCTACTTTGGAAATAACTTCCTGAGCGCTGCTGCCAAACTTGCTGAATTTGCCTAAGATTTTCCATACCTCATCTTTAACCTTATTATAAGTGTGTGATGTAGTGATGTCCGTTAAATAGTCCTTCAAGGCACCCACATTCGGGTCGATGGACATACAGTTATCATTAAGAATGATTAAAAGGTTGGTATCACTGACACCGGCATGATTCATGGCTTCGAAGGCCATTCCACCCGTCATGGATCCATCTCCAATCACTGCTACATGCTGAATTCCAGACTTTTTGTATTTGGAAGCTACAGCCATTCCTAAGGCTGCTGAAATTGAAGTGCTGGAATGACCTACTCCAAAGGTATCATAATCACTTTCTTTCCGCTTGGGAAAACCAGAGAGCCCACCATAAACTCGATTGGTATGGAATAGGTCTCTTCGGCCTGTAAGGATTTTGTGTCCGTATGCCTGATGGCCGACGTCCCAAACGAGTTGATCTTCTGGCGTATTTAAAATGTAATGAAGCGCAACAGTCAATTCTACTACTCCCAAACTTGCTCCAAAATGTCCTCCATAGACGGAAACATTGTCAACGATAAATTGACGCAATTCATCGCAAATTTGAACCAACTTATCCTTATCAAATTTCTTAAGGTCAGCGGGGCTATTAATTTGAGCTAATAATTCTCCTGGTTGGATCAGCATTCTTATTTTTCAATTTCACAAAAAGATAACATAACTGTTGGGTCTTTGTTTTCCCGTCAGTGTAATCATCCAGAGTCTTTGCTCTTACAACAGTCATTCCGAAGAATTTTTACCTTTATTCGATATCTTTGACTATCACGAGTCAAAATTAACCATTAATTTAAATATCCTTTGAGTTTCGAAATCAAATTACCCCTTTTCGAAGGTCCATTCGACTTGATGCTGTTCTTTATAGAGCGGGATGAATTGGATATTTATGATATTCCTATCTCCAAGATTACTAATGATTTTCTGGATTATATTCATCATTTGGAGAAAATGGAAATTGAAGTTGCAAGCGATTTTATACTCTTTGCGGCTACGCTGATGAAGATAAAGTCTCGAATGCTTCTTCCTAGGCCTGAATTCAACGAAACAGGAGAGGAGGTTGATCCTCGAGAGGAATTGATAAGAAATCTATTGGAGTACAAAAAATATAAATCCATAGTTGGAGATTTAGCTACATTGGAATGGGAGCGTCTTTCTAAAGAAAAGCGAGGAAACATCGCCGCTGAGCTACATGCTTTGGTCAAAGTAGAAGATGTAGATGCAGAGATGCAGCATGTGGATTTGTATAAATTACTAAAGGTTTTCCAGCGAACGATAGCAAAAATGGCTTCGAGAGAAGACCAGACTACTCACACTGTGATCCAATATCCTTATACCATAACTCAACAAAAAGACTTTGTCTTGGAAAAAATAAGCTTCAAAAAGCAAGTCCCTTTTACTGATTTCATCGCGTACAAGGCAGACAAAATATTTGTGATCTATACCTTTTTGGCAATTCTCGAGCTGCTTCAACTTGAATTGGTAACCATTGTGATTGGTGAAGGATTTAATAATTTTTGGGTAGAAAAGACTGAACCGTTGGCGATAGCTTAGGTATGAAGTTGGATAACAAAAAAATATTTCAAACACTCAACCCGAATAAGGTCTGGGTACCTGTTATAATCGGACTCGCAATTGTATTTGCGATGTTTTACTTCGACCCTTCCATTAATGCGAATAGCCTCAAGGTCATAATGGATGCTTCCATTTCCTGGATTATTGTTGCAGCCTTGTTTATCCTAGTCAGAGATACTGGATACGTCTTTCGGATTCGTGAGATTACTGGTAAACAGCTTACATGGACTAGGGCGATCTATGTGATTATTCTCTGGGAGTTTGCATCAGCAGTTACCCCCTCTGTCGTAGGTGGGACTGCGGTAGCAATGTTTATTCTTAATAAAGAAGGAATCAAGCTTGGTCGGGCGATCGCGTATGTAATGGTTACTGCGATTTTGGACAATCTTTTCTTTGTGATCGGGGCACCGATAATTCTCTTTTTTGCACAAGGAAATATTTTTCCTACCGGTAAAGTCTTAGAGTCTCAGCTTCAGAATAGTCTAGAGGCGATTTTTTGGATAAGTTATGCACTTTATGCCTCCTATAGCCTGATCATGGCTTTAGCGCTCTTTTATCGACCGCGTGTTTTCAAATGGATCTTAATGAAGATTTTCTCCATCAAATTTCTCAGAAAGTGGAAGCATGGTGCAGACGAATATGGAAATCAAATCATAGAGGCAGCTAGAGAATTATCGGGTAAAAGCTTGCGCTGGTGGATCCCTCTAATTCTTGCTACTATCTTGATTTGGTCATCGAGGTACTTTATGTTGAATGCATTGATTTCAGCTTTTGTGCCCCTCAGCATTGAACAAAACGTAATCGTTTTTGCTAGACAGGTGATTATGTGGATCGTGATGATGATCTCGCCGACGCCGGGAAGTAGCGGGACTGCTGAGTTTTTCTTCGCCCAGTTCTTCACTCAATTCTTAGAAGGCTACACCTTTATCACCAGTATCCTTTGGCGATTGCTCTCCTATTATCCTTACTTGATTTTAGGAGCAGTGTTCTTACCTAGATGGATTAAACAGGTCTTTTTCAAAAAAAAGAAAAAAAAATCATCCACTGATGCTCGAATATCTTAGTGTCGATCAACTTGTAAAAATCACCGGAGGGAAGCTAATCAATAGCAGTAAAAATCTATGGATCGATCAAATCAGTATTGATTCGAGACAGATTTATAATCCTAGTAAAACGCTCTTCGTTGCACTTCAAGGAGCAAAAGCAAAAGGAGAAAGCTTTATTCCGGCTTTGGTCGAATTGGGTATAGAAGTCTATTTGGTTCCTATAGAAGCGGTAGAAAAACTGGCAGAAACCTTTGAAAAGAAATCCTTTATTGGCGTACCGGACACGAGAAAAGCACTTCAACAAATCGCAAAATACTCGCGCGAGCAATTCAAAGCACCCGTCGTTGGGATCACTGGAAGTAATGGAAAGACCATTGTTAAGGAGTGGCTGGCGCAAATCTTAAGTCAAAGCTTTGCGGTAGCAAAAAGTCCAAAAAGCTACAACTCACAAGTTGGTGTACCACTTTCAATTTTTGGAATCAAAGCCGTTCACCAAGTAGCGATCCTAGAAGCAGGCATTTCTCATTTGGGAGAAATGGATGCTCTCGCAAAGATGATTCAACCAAATCTTGGGATTTTCACCAATATCGGAACAGCACATCAGGAGGGGTTTTCTGACTTGAAGTCCAAGCTAACTGAAAAATTAGCCCTATTTCAGTCTGCGGATTTGATTATTTATTGTGAAGACCAAGAACTAGTCAAGCAGCAAATGGAGAAGATTTTTCCCTCTGAGCGAACAATAGCTTGGTCAGACCTTCCTGGAGCCACATTTACCAGATCCTTAAAGTTGGGAATAGGTAACTCTAGGATGATTCTAATAAAACAAGACTTGAGTACATATACTTTCAATTTGCCCTTTTCTGATGTCGCATCGGTAGAAAACATTACCCATGTAATTATCGCAGCGCTTACTTTGGGACAAGACCCAGCATTAATCCAATTAGGTATCAGTCACCTAAAGCCTGTGGATATGCGCCTTACCTTGAAACCCGGCATCAACGATTCCTTGATTATCGATGATACCTATACCAATGATTTGGCGGGATTAAAAGTGGCGCTTGACTTTATGCAGCAGCAGCGGCCAAAGCGAAAAAGGGTCATCATCTTGTCGGACATGCTTCAGCAGGGCGATCCAGAATCGCTATATCAAGAAGTTTTAGCATTGATAGATCGCTATCAATTTGATGAAATCTATGGTGTGGGAAATGAAATAAAGCTTTTGGGAAAAGGACTCGGCGCAAAATTTAACTTCTTCGATTCCACAGAAGGGCTACTTTCTGAGCTAGATCCAAATTCATTTGCCAATGATTTAATTCTGATCACTGGAGCTAGAGCCTTTGGTTTTGAACGAATCGTGAATCGCCTACAGCAACGAATTCACGGGACCTCTTTGGAAATCAATCTCAATGCGCTTACCCATAATTTCAATTTTTATAAGCGAAAGCTTAACCCCAGCACGAAAGTCATGGTCATGGTAAAGGCATTTGCCTATGGAGGGGGGGCGGCTGAGATCGCCAATCACCTTCAGACTTTGGGGGCAGATTACCTTGCCGTAGCATTTACCGATGAGGGAGTATCACTAAGAAAAGAAGGGATTCATCTGCCTATTATGGTGCTGAATCCTGCTGAAGAGTCATTCTCATTATGTCAAGAGTTTAATTTGGAGCCCGTTGTATTTTCGCTCACTTTTTTCCAAAATCTGGCTACTTGGTGTGAAATACAAAATGCCTGGCTGAAAATTCATTTGGACTTGGATACGGGGATGCATCGCTTAGGATTTGAATCGAAAGACTTACCTGAGTTAGCCGAATTAATTCGGTCCTATCCTAAATTAGAAATTGCCTCCATGTACACGCATTTGGTAGGTGCTGATGAGTTGATTCACCAAGATTTCAGTTTGAGACAGTTTGAGATTTTTAATCTAATGAAGGAACAAATTCTTGAAGTTCTGACCTATACCCCCCTTTGCCATACTTTGAACTCGGCTGGAATAATCGCTTTTCCAGAATTTCAGTTTGACATGGTTCGATTGGGAATCGGGCTCTATGGTGTGGAGGTTACGGGTCGATTTGGAACAGCACTTCAATCGATATCAATTCTAAAGACTACGATTTCCCAGGTTAAAACCTTAGCGGCTGGTGAAACAGTTGGATATTCTCGAAAGGGAAGCCTGCCAAATGGAGGTAAAATAGCAACCCTTTCTATCGGATACGCAGATGGCTATGATCGGCGATTTAGTAATGGAAAGGGGTATGTCTTGATTCAGGGTAAAAAGGCTCCGGTAATCGGGAATGTCTGTATGGATATGGTGATGGTGGATATTTCTGAAATCGAAGCTCAGGCAGGAGATGAGGCGATTATCTACGGGCCAGATATTCCGCTCAAGGATTTGGCGGATCGAATAGGCACTATTCCATATGAGTTGCTTACCAATATTAGCACAAGGGTGAAGCGAGTTTATTACCTGGATTAGTAGAAAGGATAATATTTTCTAAATTAAAGCATGAAAATTACCAAAAAGCGACTGGCCCATATCGTATTTGAGTCAGATGATTGGGCCTCACGGACATTTGATATCATACTATTGATATTGATTTTTGGCAGTATTTTTATCGTGATTTTAGACTCGGTAGCAAGCCTCCGAGCAGAATACGGTCAATTGTTTTTGACTTTGGAGTGGATATCCACCATTTTATTTACGATCGAGTATGGCTTGAGGGTCTGGCTTTCTCGCGAGTCGAAGGGATATATTTTCAGCTTTTTTGGCATAGTCGATTTGCTGGCCATCCTACCGATGTACTTGAGTTTCTTTATATTAAATTCTCAGTTACTCTCTGTCGTAAGAGCACTTAGATTACTACGTGTGATTCGAATATTGAAGCTGGGCAGATATGTCGTGGAGGCAGAATATCTGACGAGATCCTTGAAAGCTAGTTTACATAAAATCCTTATTTTTATTGGGTTTGTAGTGACCATTGTTTTGATCATGGGCACGCTGATGTTTATTATCGAAGGTCCCGAAAATGGATTCACCAGCATTCCTGTAGGGATGTACTGGGCGATTGTGACTTTGACCACAGTGGGATTCGGAGACATTTATCCAGTCACACCTTTAGGACAGTTTGTGAGTTCGCTAATAATGCTTTTAGGTTATGCAATCATCGCTGTTCCCACAGGTATTATATCTTCTGAGATGGCTACGCAAAAGAGAAAGCTTTTAAATGAAGATGAAATGCAGTGTCCTTTTTGCGCCAAAAAGGGAATTTCCCACGGGGATTATTTTTGTCGATCTTGTGGGGAGCGATTGCCTTAATCCTCCAGATCCAAAAACTCCTGAATATTAGTAATCTTTCCAAAGATGAGCAAAAGGTCATTTTCTTGAATTACGAATTCAGGATTGACCACACCAAGTACTTCTCGATTAGGAATTTTGGCTCCAAAAAGAGTGGTTTTTTCACTTAATCGTATGACAGTCAATATATTTAGGAGAAAATTTTGGCGAAAGTTTCCTTCAGCAATGGATTTACCAATGTAGCGTTTGGGGGCTTTTACTTCCACGATATTGTAGTCATTAGAGATTTCCAGAGAATCTATTACCCCTCTAAATTCCAGCCGTTTAGCAAGCCTTTCGGCGGTTTCCTCCTCAGGATGGATGATTTCTTCTACCCCAATCGCTCGGATTACCGTCTCATGAAGTGCATTGATTGCCCGGCCGATGATCCGCTTCACATTCATTTGCTTAAAGATTGCGGTAGCCATGATCGATGCTCCTACATCCTCTCCAATTGCGATGATGACGACATCGCATCCTTTCATCGGCAAATTTTTTACTGCTTCAGGATCTGTCGCATTTAGTGCCACAGCATGGGTTATTTG
>CAWUWQ010000114.1:0-5664 GCA_963926065.1 uncultured Algoriphagus sp. | reverse complement strand
GCAGGTCCTCCTCGATATTGTCCGTTGTTTACTTCCTTATAGATCTGACCTAAAGTGGCTTCTACAAATGCCGATGAAGCACCTAAAAATGCGATAACCCACATCCAGAAAATTGCACCCGGACCTCCCATTGCGATAGCTGTCGCCACGCCTGCGATATTTCCAGTTCCTACTCTTCCGGAAATTGCGATTGCAAATGCTTGAAAAGAGGAAACGCCTTCTTGCGAAGATTCACCTTTAAAGAGGAGAGTGACCATTTCTTTAATGTATGTCACTTGTAAAAACCGGGTGGCTATGGAAAAATAAACTCCTGCTGCTAAGCATAAAAAAATCAGTGCGTCACTCCAAATAACGGCGTTAATCGCCTCAATTATTTCTTTCATGGTGTTTTAATTTCCCTGCTTATGGATAAATAGTATTCTAATTATTGAATCTATTGAACTGGAAAGAAAAGAAAAATTAGGCAGAAAAATTAGGAGAATATCATAAACGGTAAAGAAGAGAAAGATAACAAGGGGGAAAAGCTCCTAGAAATTAATCTAGAAGGGTATAAAGTAAAGGTGTTGGTACTGATAATTATATTGGTAGAATCTACGGCCTCTGGTAGATTTTGAACAAAAAAAACTCTTGAAAATTAATTCAAGAGTTTTAAGTCGGGGTGGCAGGATTCGAACCTACGACCTCCTCGTCCCAAACGAGGCGCGATACCGGGCTACGCTACACCCCGAACGGTATCTTTTCCCTTGCGGGAGTGCAAACATAAATAAAAATGTCTGTTGATCAACTCACAATGCCAAAATCTTGAAATATTTTTTCCCAGATCCTTAAAAAACTGAAATCAAATGGTGTGGTAGCTTCCTAAAAATATTGTAAGCGAAGCTGTTACCGAATTACAGCAATGAATTACCTTATTGGATTTTTTTTTACAATTTTCATGTAAAAACGGAATCGATTGCGCAGCTTCTAAGAGAAAGGCTGGAAGCTCCCATTGAAAAGTAAATATGGATTGACTAGATTATAAATCATTTAAGAATCAGCAATTCAATAGCTTAATCATTGGATTAGAATTGAATTGTTAGTGATAGTTAAAAATATGGCAACCTTAAACCCGAAAAACATAACCTAAAAATGACCCAAAGACGAGAATTTATCAAAAGAAGTCTCATTGGTACCGCCGGGATAGCAATGGCTGGTATGAGCATGAGCACCAAATCTTATGCATCTATTATAGGAGCAAATGAACGAATCAACCTCGCCGTAATCGGAATTCGAGGCCAAGGAAGCAATCACATCAATCAATGGTGTGCCTTGAAAGATAATCGTAACGTACGACTCAAAACACTTTGTGACGCCGATGAGCAGTACTTTTCAGATAAATCAAAGGTTGTTATTGATAAAACTGGACTTACTCCGCTTACTGAGTGGGATATGCGAAAAGTCCTTGAAGACAAAGAAATAGATGCAGTTTCTTTCGCGGTTCCAAATCATTGGCATGCACTCGGCACCATCTGGGCTTGTCAAGCTGGGAAGCATGTCTACGTAGAAAAACCAGCAAGCCACAACGTGTTCGAAGGAAGGAAAATGGTGGAGGCTGCCCGTAAATATGACAGAAGAGTTCAAGTTGGTTTCCAAAACCGTTCCATAGCCAATGTAATGGAAGGAATCAAATTTCTTCATGAAGGAGGGATTGGTGACGTGTATATGGCGAGAGGGCTTTGCTACAAGCCAAGAAATTCCTTTGGAAGAGTGGCTGACGCTGAAGCGCCAAGCAGTTTGCATTACGATTATTGGAGAGGACCAGCTCCGATGATTGCTTACAATGAAAAGAAAGTGCATTACAATTGGCATTGGCACTGGGATACCGGAAATGGTGATACCGGAAATCAAGGCCCTCATCAATTCGATGTGGCTAGATGGGGAATGAATAAAAATGAGCACCCAGTTTCTGTGTATTCTACCGGAGGGATTTATGGGATTGATCCAAAAGATTGCTCACAAGAAACTCCAAACACCCAAACTTCGATTTTCAAATATGCTGACGGAAAGGTGCTAGAGTTTGAAACCCGTGGTCGGTTCACCAATGGAGAATCAGGAATGGGTATTTCCATCGGTAACATGTTCTATGGAACTGATGGTTATATGGAAATTGATGGGGATAATTGGAAAGCTTTTCGTAAAAGTGAATCTGAACCTTTTGCACAGTCACAGAAAAAAGAAGCAGCTCCAACTCAAAATAATAACCTCATGGCGGCGCCAGGTGGAGCTGAGCATTATGCCAATTTTCTTGATGGTATAAGAAATGGAAATGCTACGCTACACTGCGATATCGAGGAAGGCTATATTTCTTCTGCACTTCCTTTGATAGCTAATATTTCATATGAGCTTGGGCGTGATCTGAAATTTGACGGGAAAAGTGAAAAATTCGTCAATGACAAAGAGGCGGATAAAATGCTGACTCGAGACTATAGAGCTGGCTATATTGTTCCTTCAAAGGTCTGATTCATTTCAAATAAAAATTAAAAATGGATAATTCGAGAAGATCGTTCATGCAAAGAAGTGTGACTGCCGGACTTGGTTTGGCAGCTTTGCACCTTCCCTTTGAGTCTCTTTCAGCAAATCAATTTCAAGGGATGAAATTCGGGTTGGTCACTTATCAATGGGGAAAAGATTGGGATCTTCCCACTTTGATCAGAAACTGTGAGGCTTCCGGATTATTGGGGGTCGAGCTAAGAACTGAGCATGCTCATTCGGTGGAGACCAATCTTAGTGCTTCTCAACGTACTGAGGTCAAAAAGCGCTTTGCAGATAGTCCGGTCACTTGCTTGGGATATGGAAGTAATTTTGAATACCATAGTCCGAATCCTGTAGTGCTTCGAAAGAATATTGAAGAGACTAAGGCTTATACGAAACTATGCAGTGATATCGGAGCTACTGGAATCAAAGTAAAGCCAAATACCTTACCGGCTGAAGTTCCCCAAGAAAAGACAATTGCACAAATAGCAGCTTCCCTCAACGAAGTTGGGGAATTCGCTCAGGATTTCGGACAGGAAGTTCGAGTAGAGGTTCATGGTACGCTGACCCAAAATTTACCGATTATGAAGCGAATTTTCGATCAGGTTAATGCTTCAAATGTTAAAATCTGCTGGAACTGTAATGATGAAGATCTCCTAGCGCCTGGATTGGAAGAGAATTTCAATTCTGTGAAGAAATGGTTTGGGGACACTGTTCATGTCAGAGAACTTAATCTAGGCGAATATCCCTACGATGAGCTTTTCAGTCTCTTTAATACGATAAAGTACAAGGGCTGGATTTTGCTTGAAGCTAGAACTGAACCAAAAGATCTAGTTGCAGCGATGAAAGAGCAACTTGCTTATTTTAATGATTTAGCAGCTGGGAAGTCTATAAGATGACACTATGCAGCCCGAATCCCATCCATACTTATTACTAAATATCAATTCATGCATCGTATCAAAAGCGCTTACGTTCTTCCAATATTTACCTTCTTGTCTAGCCTAGTCTTTTTCAGCTCATGCAGTAAAAATCCTCAGAAAGGTGATCAACTCGCTACTGGTAACTCAGGGAAAGATCGCATCAGCCTTGTACTTAATCAGGATCAGAAAAGTGTAGATGTAATGATTGATGGAGTATTTTTCACTTCCTATATTTTTCCCGATTCCCTAGAAAAACCAGTTTTATACCCGATCATGACTGCTCAGGGGACTCCAATTACTCGTGGGTTTCCAATTGCTCCAAGGTCAGGGGAACGTTTTGATCATCCCCATCATATTGGACTTTGGTTCAATTATGGAGATGTCAATGGACTCGATTTTTGGAATAATTCGGCGGCAATTCCTGCTTCAGAAAAAAGTAAATATGGTCACATTGTTCACAAATCTATCAAATCAATCAGTAGTGGAAATGAGGAAGGAAGATTGGAAGTTGAACTAGAATGGCTTAACGAAGCAGGGGAGAAGCTGCTTACAGAGAACACCACGTTTATATTTTCTGGAAAGGAAGGAAAACGTTTCATTGATCGAATCAGCAAATTGACAGCTGGTGAAAAGGAGGTTGCATTTACTGATAATAAAGAAGGAATGCTGGGGCTACGTGTCGCAAGGGAATTGGAACATCCTTCTGAAAAGCCGGAGCTTTTCACAGATGCAGCTGGAAAAGTCACTGATGTACCCACAATGAATAATGATGGAGTGACTGGAATGTACCGAAGTAGCGAAGGAATCGAAGGGAATGAGGTTTGGGGTACGCGAGGAAACTGGGTTAGTTTGAGCGGAAAAATTAAGGATGAGCATATTTCGGTGGTAATCTTGGATAACCCTTCTAATCCAGGTTTCCCAACCTACTGGCATGCGCGTGGCTACGGCTTGTTTGCAGCAAACCCTCTGGGGCAAAAGGCATTAAGTGGAGGTGAAGAAGAATTGAATTTCAAGCTTAAAGCGAATGAGTCGACTGATTTTAAATATCGAATTATCCTTTATTCTGGTGATAAAGTTGATGATGAGAAGATTTTACAAGCCTATTATACTTGGCTAAACTAGCTGGAGGGGAGGTCTTTGTGTCCAAAATCTCAAAAAAAAAGGACGTCTTCCGAAGAAAACGTCCTTTCGAGGCTTTTGAGGCCTTTTTTGCAGAGAGTGGGGGATTCGAACCCCCGGTACGGAATAACCCGTACGACAGTTTAGCAAACTGCTCGTTTAAGCCACTCACCCAACTCTCTGTATGTCTTCAATCTTTTCTAAAATTCAAGGCTTTCAAATCGTCAAAGCGATGCAAATATAATCCAATAGATTCGATTTTAGCAAGAGAAACAGCTTTTGATGCGACCCAACTTAAAGGTTACTCTTAAAACACTGTAAATCACTGATTATTATTTTTGATTTATTTCCATTTTTCTGAAAAATACCCTGTACAGGGTATAAATTTCACTACCAAGCACCTTAATTTTATTTTTCTATTAATAAGAGAAATGATAATTCAAACTTCAAGTGCAAAATTCCTTATTGAACCCTGCGAAAATCGCAAGGACTGCGTACTTGTTAATTCCAATTCCAAGGAAGAGTTAGATCGTCTCTTTGGTTCATTTGATGTTTCAGAAACCAACTCTCAAGAATATCCTTTTCTAGTGAAGTCTTGTAAACAAGAATTTGCAAATGCATTGATAACAATGGTAAAAGAGATAGAGAACTCTCATTTTTGGAATTTAGATCTTCAATTGATTTAAATTTAAAAAATCTTTATTTTTTTTTAAAAAGTTTTTTTTGTGATGAAAAGCAGTTTTTGCTTAAGCAGTTACTTTTTATAGGATTGAAAAGAATAATATTCTGATAATCAACGCTTTTAAGAATATAATTTTTAAAAACCTTAATTTTTTTATCGATAATTTTTTCCAATATTTCTATTCTTAAACATTGAAGAATCTCTTCGAACTAAAGAATTGATAAAAACTACTAACATAAAAAACTTAATCCCTGAATTCCTTCTGGAATCAGAGCACTTCTTTACACTCTTATTAGACGTGGAAGGAAACGTCTTAAGTGCTTCGAATAAATATGGCAGTGATTTATCTGTAGGTGGCGAAGAAAATTTCAATGATCAATTAGATAAAAGCTCTCAAATATTATTTTCAGAAGTGCTTGAGCAGCTTTTAGG
>CAWUWQ010000113.1:0-4508 GCA_963926065.1 uncultured Algoriphagus sp. | reverse complement strand
TTCCTCGAAAAAAGGAAAGAAGTTGGTTTGATTTATCGACACTTTGGACTTAACTTCGGGCAAAAATTGGGACAGAATGAATATTCACGAATATCAGGCTAAAGAAGTACTAAAAAGTTACGGAGTAAAAATTCAGGAAGGTATAGTCGCCGATTCCCCTGAGGCTGCTCACGAAGCTGCTGTAAAGCTAAATGCTGCAACTGGCACTTCTTGGTTCGTAATCAAAGCACAAATTCACGCAGGTGGTCGTGGAAAGGGTAAAGTTCAAGAGACCGGCTCCAACGGCGTAGTACTTGCCAAAAAGTTAGAAGATGTAGCGGAGAAGGCGAAAGCAATTCTTGGTGGCACTCTAGTAACTCATCAAACTGGCCCTGAAGGAAAAAAAGTAAATAAGGTTTTGGTTGCGGAGGATGTGTATTATCCTGGAGCATCAGAACCAAAAGAATATTATCTATCAATTTTATTGGATAGAGCTACTGGTAGCAATGTAATCATGGCTTCTACTGAAGGAGGAATGGACATTGAAGAAGTTGCTGAGAACCATCCAGAGAAAATTATTAAGGAATGGATCGACCCTAAAGTAGGTCTTCAAGGATTCCAAATTAGAAAAGTTGCTTTTAAACTTGGTTTAAGTGGTAATGCTTTTAAGGAAATGGTAAAGTTTATCGCTGCTCTTTATAAAGCTTATGAGGCAACGGATTCTTCTCAATTTGAGATCAATCCAGTATTGAAAACTTCAGATGATAAAATTTTAGCAGTGGATGCTAAAGTGAATCTTGATGATAACGCACTTTACCGTCATCCAAATCTAGCTGAACTTAGAGATGAGGCGGAAGAAGATCCATTGGAAGTACAAGCAGGAAAGTCTGGTCTTAATTATGTGAAACTTGACGGAAACGTGGGTTGCATGGTGAATGGTGCTGGTCTTGCAATGGCTACTATGGATATGATCAAGCTAGTCGGCGGTGAGCCCGCTAACTTCCTAGATGTAGGAGGAGGGGCAAATGCTACAACAGTAGAGGCTGGTTTCCGAATCATTCTTCAGGACCCAAATGTAAAAGCTATTTTGATTAACGTTTTCGGTGGAATCGTAAGGTGCGACCGAATCGCTAGTGGTGTGGTGGAAGCTTACAAAACCATCGGAGATATCAGAGTTCCAATTAT
The DNA here is from genome assembly GCA_963926065.1 of uncultured Algoriphagus sp. Taxonomy (GTDB): domain Bacteria; phylum Bacteroidota; class Bacteroidia; order Cytophagales; family Cyclobacteriaceae; genus Algoriphagus. The sequence continues at coordinate 3,344 of CAWUWQ010000113.1, read as the reverse complement.
CGTTCGCTTACAGGGAACGAATGCAGAAGAAGGAGCTAAAATTATCGATGAGTCTGGCTTGAAAGTATTCTCTGCGACCACATTGAAAGAAGCTGCTGATAAGGTACAAGATGTACTTGAGGGTAGATAGAAAATAGGCACTCGTAGTTCAACTGGATAGAATATCAGATTTCGGCTCTGAGGGTTGAGGGTTCGAATCCTTCCGAGTGCACGAAGCTCAGACGAAAGTCTGGGCTTTTTTTCATTATTTTTTTTATAGCCTAGAAGACTTGATAGATCTAAGGAGTTAAACTTACCAAAAACTTAATCTTTTTACATTTTGGTCCCTGAATGTCCGGAATTGATATATTTAATAGCCATTTAGGATGAATGTATGAAATGAAAAAATTTCCCTAAAACCAAATACATTTTCATGACTTAGTCCCATAATGGCAGAAATTAATGTTTTTATTAACCAGAAAGGATCAAAATTAAACTTCCCAAAATCTCCTCTCTTGGTTACTATTGCCCTGGTATCAGGAATTATAAACACAAGTATCTTGAAGAAGTGAAAACTTTAACCCCTCTCTTCTTTGTAATTTCCTTAGAGATTGTAAAAAAATAGAATTATTTAAAGAGTGTGAAATAAAAAAGCAGGAGAAAATCTCCTGCTCTTTATTTGAAAACTAAACCAACTATTATTTAACTGCCACAATGACTTCAAAAATAATACATTTATAATTAAATCAAAATGCCAAATAAAAATTTGTTTCGATTATTTCTTCAAAGGGAAGTTACCACGTTTAAATGCAATTCCAAGTGCTAACCCCTGACTAAATTGGATTTTTTTGTCCTGATCGATATCATAGATGCTCAGAGAGGTTAAGCTGACATTAATTAGATTAGAAACTTTGGCAGTCAAAGCTATATCTAAACGATGATCGATAGTATTGAAAGCAAGTGTCTCGTAATTCGCATACATCTGATAACGCATCTGCAAAGTCAAATTCTCTGAGAGTTTCTTATTCCAATCCATCAATACACTAAAAGCCAACCACTCTTGACGGACCGTCTCTCCTACTTTTACCCCATAATTATCAGGAACATTCAAATAAAGCTCCTTATCGGTCACAAATGTCCAGCGTGGGGAGAATGGAGATAATCTTAGGCTAAACTCATCATTTGGCTTGTACTCAAATCCAATACTGGTGGTGAAATAGGCGGGATTGGCAAATCTAGAAATCAAGGTTTTGTCAGTATCAGAAAATGTATAACCCGGGGCAAATTGTGATAGAAAATTCGCTGCAAAGAAATAATTCCATTTCGAACTTAACTTGTATCCGACCTTGGAGTCTAAGAAAATACGGTCATTTGATTTCCTACCATCTTCCCCTTTGTTTTTTACCACACCATATATAAAATCCATGGTATTATCCCATGTCCATTTTTCCTTCGCATAATTTGCCCTACCATATAGGAACGTTCCTACAGCAATCGAATTAACACCTCCACCTTGCCAGTTCCCACTAAATGAGGCCTGATTCAAGTTTAAGCCACCCGAGATTTCTTTTAGCCAATAGCTAGTATCTGCCTTAGTTAATTCTTCATTATCTTGAGCTAGGACATTTCCACCAAGAAAAATCAAGAGGAGAAAAAAGTTAATTTTTTTCATAAATTTTATAATTAGTATCAATAAATAAATCAGATGTTACAAATATGAAAAATGAGCTTGAAAATGAATTGATAATTCGTGATTATTTGGCAAGACAACGGACAACTTTGGCAAATCAGCGGACACTCCTCTCCTACATCAGGACCACACTCTATTTCCTAGTTAGCGGAATAGCCTTATTCGAAGTTGAAAAACTTGACCATGTTCGAGACCTAGGCTACTTGGCATTTGGATTTAGTTTTGCTTTCTTGATTATTGGGATTATCAATTTTTACATGATAAAATCAAGACTAAGGAAAGGGAACTATATGAAAATGTAATCATGACGCTAGAAATAGAATTGATACTTGGAATGATGCGCTTACCAAAGATTCAATTTAAAAAAACGTTTTACCTTCTATAAAATCTCTATGGATGTGATAGTTCTTTTTTTTAATGGCAGGTGTTTTGAGCGTTATCGAGAGATTATCAGGATCACTTTTAATAAAAAATCTTAGTGAAAAAAAGCTGTCAGGGGCCTATTTTCAAAGTTGATCAAGAGTAAAAAGAGAATCTTATAACCAATTCGGCGGTGAGCTTAACTGAAGCAATGATTACTGTTAATTCCTTTCTCATCAATCTAAGAATTAGAAGCTTGAATTTCATGGAATTATTTAATTAGACTATGATCCTTAGATTAGGAATAATGAGTAAAAACTAATAACAACATACTTAAGATCTATAGAGAATGGTGTTTCTTCCATTCCTGATTCAGATAGTTTGGTACTAATTTTCCCAATTAGATTTCCTTAAAAAGGAAACCTAATTCTAACCCAAAACCAATAGTATTATGAAAATTTTAAGTTTTTTATTAATCGTTTTAGGCATCTTAATGCTGTTTTTCAACAGTTTCAGCTTTACTTCCAAAGAGAAAGTAATAGATGCAGGTCCAATTCAAATCAGTGCTGACAAGGAAAATGAAGTCAATTGGCCTAGCTATGCTGGAGGAATCGTATTAGCAGCAGGTGTGGTTCTTTTATTGGTTGACTAGAAGAAAAGGTGAAGTATTTCTAATCAAAATAGGCTCCGAAAGGAGCCTATTTTGATTATTATTTTACCAGTTCTACTTGGATAACTTGGTTTATATCCAATTCAAAAAATTCTTTATGAATGTTGAATTCCGGCTCACCATCCAAAGGTTGCTTCGGTAAATAAGTCCCATCCTCTTGCATGACATATGAGTTCACATTATCTCGAAGATTATAAGAGATGATATTCATCAATTGCTTTTCCAATAGGGGTGCATCTATTTGAAACAAGGATTCCAATCGTTTGTCAAAACTTCTCACCATCATATCAGCACTTCCAGCATAAGTCCTGGTTTTTCCATTGTTATGGAAATGATAGATTCTGGAATGCTCCAAGAAGTCCCCAACTATTGAAATCACCTCGATGTTATCACTCAAGCCGACACGACCAGGTCTCAAACAACAGATTCCTCTAATAATCAACTTCACCGTCACGCCAGATTGAGAAGCTCTATATAATGCATAGATGATTTCGGAATCCTCTAGGGAATTAACCTTAATGAAAACCCCACTTGGCAATCCATTTCGGGCATTTTCAGCTTCCCTTTCAATAAATTCGATCAGTTGATTTCGCATATCACGGGGTGCAGTGATCAGATTTTGATACTGACTCGGCATGGAATGAC
>CAWUWQ010000112.1:0-2519 GCA_963926065.1 uncultured Algoriphagus sp. | reverse complement strand
CCTTCACTTCTCCGGTTTCGATTCAGGTTTTTTTAAGACCAAATAGAAACAATAAAGGGTCACAGACAATATCAGTCCCTGAGTGACTATGGCTAGTATTAGTGCTGAAGTGTTCATGATAATGCTGATTTTTTACGTTTTACGCTTGAATACCAAACAATTGCGACGATGGCAAGAAATAAGAGAACCAGTTGGATTCTAGCGATACTTGAGTAGAACATCTTTTTTTCTAAATAAACCGCTTGGTCAGGACTTAGAATTAATGCTTGTTTGATATCCTCATGTGACAATTTTGCTATCAAAGCACTGGGATCTAGATTATAGAGATTTCCATCAGCCAAGGAAGAAATGGCTCCGGCCCAGTCATTTCCTTCTGGGGTAAATAATGCACTGATGAATACCAACAACAGCAAAACTGGAGTCACATATTTCATGATCCATTTATAGATAGCCGGAATTCGGATATCAGCACCTCGGTTGATCTCTGCCCAGCCCTTGTCCATCCCAAAAATCCAGGCAAAAAGGATCGTCTCCAATAATGCAAATACTACCAAGCTGACTGTACCTGCCCAATAGTCATATTCATCAAAATAGCCATATTGATAAAATAGGACAGTTGGAATTCCCATCACCAATGCTACTAAACCAAAAGAGATGGCTCCTTTTGCTTTCCCCCAACCAAACTCATCTTTCATGAATCCCATCCAAGGTGTACCCATCGCCAAGGAGGAGGTGATTCCTGCAAAAAACAGTAATCCAAACCAACAAACTCCTGCGATGATCCCAAATGTGGCTCCCCACTGTTGGAAAAGATAAGGCATCGTCTGGAAGGCCATTCCAAATCCGGCATTTTCTAAGACCCAATCAATGCCTAGAAATCCAGCTGCTATAGGAATGACAATAGCGCTCCCAAGTAATACCTCCACAAATTCATTGGTAAATCCTGCAGTAACTGAGTTTAGAGCGATATCCTCGTTTTCTTTAATGTAAGAGGCGTAACATTGGATAGATCCCATACCTACAGAGAGGGTAAAGAAAATCTGTCCAGCGGCTGCCAGCCAAACTTTAGGATCGGCCAAAGAACTGTATTGAGGAGTCCAGAGAAAATTGATCCCATCCCAAGCATTCGCATCCGGAAATTCGGTAGAGGCAAAACTTGTACCCATAGTCCATCCCCTTACCGCTAAGATAATTCCAAACAGGATCAACAGAGGCATACCTATTTTGGCGACTTTCTCAATCCCACCCAGACCAGTGGAAAGAATGTACACATTGACTCCTAATACCAAAATATAGATAATCAAAGGAAGTAGCGGGATTCCAAAATCCGAGCCATTGAGATTGACATAATTGTCAAAAAAGAGGCTGATTTCTTCTTTACTCATTCCCGTGAAGGATCCCAATAATGTGTGCAATACATACATGAAAGTCCAAGATTCGATGTAGGTATAATATGCCACCACCGCAATATTGGTGAAGATTCCAAATACACCTATGTATTTCCAAATGGTCTTTTTGGACATCGAATCCAAGATATAAGGGGTGCTGTGATTGCCACTAATACCTCCAAATCGACCTATGGACCATTCTACAAATAGAAGCGGGATTCCCATCAGTACAAAACAGATCAAATAAGGGAGTATAAATGCACCGCCACCATTTTGCACCGCTTGAACTGGAAATCGGAGGAAGTTTCCTAAGCCCACCGCATTTCCAGCCATGGCGAGGATCAAGCCCGTTCTTGATCCCCAAGATTCTTTTTGATTACTCATAGTTAAGCACTGGCGGCAAGCCTAGTTGGAATTGGTTTAGAACTGGGATTTTGAACTAGCAAACCAGAGATAAGCTCAACCCATTTTTCAGCAAGCACGGACTCACCGTTTAAATCTGTGAAGAACTCAGCATCATAAAACTCTAAAATCGTCGGCTGAGAGCCTTCCAAGAGGTAGTTCAACTCAATGCTCACATAGTCTACGATGATTCTCTTATCCTTCTCTCTTTTAAGCTCTCGGATAATTTTGTTGATTTTAGCTGATTTCACTTGCTTCAAATCGATACTGATCGCCATAGGCTGTTCGGAAGACCTGATATAGGCTAAAATTTTATTTTCGGGATCAATGCCAATCGCATATTGGTTTAGCCAATTTTCAGTTTGAATGAGCTTGCCGTTAAGTTGACTAGCGATTTCAGACAGTTTTTGCAAAAGTATTTTTCGCTTTTTGGTCTGCTGAATAGATTGATAAATAAAAGGGGCGCAAAAAGCACCGAATAATAGAAATGACAAGCTCATTGTCACTGGATCAATGTCAAACATAGGATATAGGAAATGTATGTGAATAAATAGAAGTTTGGCCCAAAAGGCCTAATGACAACTATTTGTATCTACCAGGTATGAAAAAAATGGCAAAACGTCTCCCAGACATTGAATCGGGAGATGGATTTTTGAAAAAATGAAGGTGCTAGGTAAGCTGAATTGAAATGTATTTGTTCGGATATCCAAGGTGTATTTAACCGATAAC
>CAWUWQ010000111.1:0-3175 GCA_963926065.1 uncultured Algoriphagus sp. | reverse complement strand
GAAATCGAAGACCTATAAATGAGCAGAAATAAATTGGTTCACTTCAAAGAAAATGAGGAGAATCCTAACGTAGTCCAAGCTGGCAAACCTGTTTTTGAAACCATCAAAGGCAACTGGAATGAGACCCAATTCCAAAATAATCATCCCCTTGTGGTAGAACTAGCCTGCGGAAGAGGAGAGTTTACAGTGGGTCTAGCCCGTAATTTTCCCCAGCAAAATTTTATAGGAGTAGATATCAAAGGAAGTAGAATATGGATGGGAAGTTCGACCGCTACAGCGGAGGGCATTACGAATGTGGCTTTTTTAAGAACTCAGATAGAGTTAATAGATAAATCCTTTGCAGGAGATGAGATTTCTGAACTTTGGATCACGTTCCCTGATCCCTATCCCAGAGATGGTGATGAAAAACGTCGATTAACTTCCCCTCGCTTTTTGGAAATGTATAAACCTATGTTGAAGAAAGACGGGATTATCCATTTCAAGACTGATAATACCGGCTTATTTGATTACACACTTGAGCTATTTCAAAATCGAGTAGATATCGAGCTACTTGGCTTTACACATGATTTTTACCAAAGCGAATGGAAGGATGATCACTTTGGGATTCAGACGCGCTACGAGAAGATGTTTTCGGACAAAGGCGAAAAGATCAAGTACTTGAAGTGTCGCTTTGTTTAAATAAGTCTTTTTAACCACAAAGTACACGGAGGTTTTCACGGAGGACACAAAGGGTATCTTTTTTACTACATAGCCACATAGTTTTTGAATTTTCGAAAAATTGAAAGACTTGAAATACTTGTCCGCCGTGGCGGATTGAAAAACCACCTAAATGCCAACCTAGAACCAGCTCCATAGGAGCGGTATATTGGTAGCCCTGGGTTTTAACCCAGGGTTAAAAAGGGAACCCCACCCCATTCCCTCCCGCGCAGGATTTCGATTTGGAAAAGGGATGTTGATGCGGGAGGATGGAAGCAAGTTTATTTTTTACCGCAGAGGCGCAGAGAACGCAAAGAAGTCCACAGAGATTTTTTTTACCGCATAGTCACATAGAAAACATAGCTTTTGAATTTTCAAAAATTTGAAAGCTGTTTGAATGTTGGCTTTACATTGAAGCTCTATAGGAGCGATCTGTTTGTAGCCATGGGTGCAACCCATGGTAAAGACGAACCCCAAACCATTCGCTTTCGAACATCCGAATGGGGGAGTATACTTCCGGATTACCCTTTAGATTTTCACCGGGATTTCAAATTCCAAAAAATAAAAAAGCGCAGATTAAATCTTCGCTTAGGCAAGGAATAATAGTATGAAAATAGTGACTATGCAGCCAAATCAGGCAACTAGTCACCACAAACTTGTAACAATAAATAAGCTAGCATTCATTGGTAAAAAACGACAGAAACAAAAAAACAATTAAATTAAACAGGCGAATTTCGAAAATATGGACAAGCGGCGGGGTATTGTTCGCTTCTAAATTTGTAAGTTGAAAGTCTTATGCTAGGATTTCAAATCCTGTGATTAGTTCTTGAGGTTGCAAACCTCGAGGAAAGGAAAGGTTCTACGATGATTAGTTCTCAAGCTTACAAATCGCTAGCAGCGGTGTAGTCTTTCTGTCTCATTAATTTTATTTCAAAATTGTTTTGAAAAGATTTTATGCATTTTTTGTCGAATTATGAGCAATCTTTTTAGAAGAGTTGCGCTGATTTTGCTCACTGCTGCTTCGCTTCAATCTTTCGCACAAAATGCTACTTCGGAAACTAAAATCGATTCGTTAACGAAATCAGTGGGCTTACCTCCAATTGATTCACTTTTACTTTGTAGAGGAGATTTGCAATTTTTTAAGGTTGAATTGCGCTGGAAGAAAAACAATCGGCCAGAAAAAATGGACACCCTTGTTAAAGTGTTCCAGGAAATTGAACGGTTGGCGGTTTCCAAAAATAATCCTGAACTTGAATTGACAGCCGCTTTGTGGCTAGTTGAAATCAGGCTAGCGATGAATTCACAAGCTGAAGATCCGTCCATTGAGAAACTAATTGAAAGAGCAGAGAATTCAGGAGTTTTTTGGGTTGAAATGGCGGCGAAACAAAGGCTGGCTGACTCTATTTTATATTCCAAAAATCCTGCAAGGAAAGCATTGGGAGTTTGGATTTTAAAAGAAACTATAGCTGAAATCAGTCAAAAAGATGATATAAATTTATCAAGACTACTCTTAGGAGCTTATCAAGGACTCATTGGTCATTATTACCGGGTGGATGATCTTCCTAATGCCATTGAGTATTCTAAAAAAGCTTTAAGCATAGAACTTCAAGAAGATCTTGTTTCGATAACTGGCGCATCTCTGATAATTCCGACACTTAATAATCTTGGGGTGTTTTATCGTGAGCAAAATCTATTAGACTCCTCCACTTTTTATTTCAGGAAAGTATTAGACTTAACCTTAAATGAAAATGACGATGTTTATTATGCAATTGCAAGTGGGAATTTAGGAGAGAACTTTTATTTGCAGGGTAACTATAAAGCCGCCTTGCCTTTGCTCCAAGTCGATGCGAATAAGAGCACCGAAGCTAAGGTGTGGGGAAATGCAAGTAATGCACTCATCTTGATAGCTGATATCTACCTTAGCGAAGACGATCTTGAGATGGCAAGACAGGTATTGGATCAGGCAATAATTGCAGCAGATTCCTCAAAAGAATTAAAAAGACTAGGTAAATTATATCCTTTGCTATCAAAATATTACAAAACTATTGGTGAGAAAGATCTTGCACTGGCATATGCCGATTCTACGATTGTGGTTATCGATAGTATGAAGAGGCAAAACAATCAATTTTATGGATTAAAGTCGGAACAATTATTTAATGCATATCAATTAAAAATTGAAGCACAGGAAGAATTGCAGCTTCAAGAGATGGCTGTTAAGAAAAGAAACATAGGCTTATTGGTACTGTTGCTACTAATTACCAGTGGGTATTTTATTTTTAGAAGCTACTACCTGAAAGCAAAATTGAAGGAAATTAATCTCATTACGGAAGTGGAGCAGGCTAAAGACGAACTGGCCCTTACTAAGGAGCAACTAGACACCCATGTTCAGAAAATTATTATCCAGCATAACTCAGTTGACTGGAAAAAAATAAAAATTAATTCCGACGAACAATGGGAGAAATTCCTAGAATTATTTCAA
>CAWUWQ010000110.1:0-4661 GCA_963926065.1 uncultured Algoriphagus sp. | reverse complement strand
TTCCCCTCGCTTAGAGCCAGAGGAACTTTCCTTTTATATTAGCAAATCCAAAATCGAATTAAGGCATTTGCCTTTTTACAGCAATTCCAGCCAACAGAATGAAGAGTCTATTCTCTAATCTATTATTCAAAGTATTTATCGCAATCGTATTGGGTATAGTCTTCGGATTATACTTACCGGAATCCATCAATCGAATATTCGCAACCTTCAATTCATTTTTCGGGCAATTTCTGAACTTTGCCATTCCACTGATAATTCTGGGATTGATCATGCCTGCCATTTCCGATTTAGGCAAAGGTGCTGGTAGATTACTGCTGATTACCGCAGCGATTGCCTATGGATCTACCCTATTTTCTGGGTTTATGAGTTATTTCACTTCTTCTACTATTTTCCCCTCGCTCCTTTCTTCGCATGTCAATGAAGCAGCTGAGATTACGGAAGGTGGAAAAGATCTGGTTCCTTATTTCAGCATCACGATTCCTGCGGTGATTGATGTCATGTCTGCTTTGGTACTGGCTTTTGTAATCGGTTTGGGCCTTTCCTATCAGGAGAATTCGACTTTAAAAAAGGTGGTGAAGAATTTTGAAACCATTGTAATGCAACTGATAGAGAATGTCATTGTGCCCTTATTGCCGATTTTCATCTTAGGGATTTTCGCAAATATGGCCTTCAGTGGTCAGGTATATTCCATACTCTCGGTATTCTTAAATATTATCGGGGTCATTTTTGCCATGCATATTTTCTTGTTGATTTTACAATATGTAATCACAGGCGCAATCGTCAAGAAAAACCCTTTTCGCTTATTGGTAACCATGATGCCTGCCTATTTTACAGCGCTAGGTACGCAGTCCTCGGCAGCTACCATTCCAGTGACGCTAGAGCAGGCCGAAAAGAATGGGGTGTCTCCTAAGATCGCTGGCTTTGTCATTCCTCTTTGTGCGACCATACACTTGTCTGGAAGTATCATGAAAATCACTGCCTGTGCGATGGCTTTGATGATTTTGGAAGGATTGCCATACGACTTTGGTATGTTTGTTGGATTTATTTTTATGTTGGGTGTTGCAATGGTGGCCGCACCTGGAGTACCTGGAGGGGCGATCATGGCGGCTATTGCTGTCCTTCAGTCTATGTTGGGGTTTACCGAAGAGATGATTGGTTTGATGATCGCGCTTTATATTGCAATGGACAGTTTCGGTACGGCTTGTAATGTTACAGGTGACGGAGCGATTGCCCTAGTGGTGGATAAGATTACAAAGGAAAAGTAGAGTAATCACTGATTTAGCTTTATTTTTCACCCTATCTAGGTGTTTTTCTAAACACTATATTGGATATGCGATTTTTCTATTCCTAATCTCCACTAATTATTTTGATTAAATCTGAATCAAACACCCAGATAGATTAAAGGGACGATTACAAAGAGGTGGGTCAAGACAAAATCACTTAGACCATCCTCCTAATGCTTTACTTTTTTGCATTTCTTGGGAAATCAGTAGCAAACAAAATCTTTCACAGGGCAAGCTTCTTTTAATTAACTATTTAAACCCACTTGAACTAGTATTTGCCCCTCCCTTTAGAAAAAAGTGGATCCTCAATCAAAGAAAGTATCTGGCAAGATCTCTGCCATCCAATGAAATTTGTATTTTACATATGCTGGACAGAATCAGAAGGTTTCGACAAACTCAAAATAGCTATTCGAACAGAGTCGATCAATAGATTAGAACTGGCAAATACTACCACTCGACCCTACCATGAAAAGATTCCTACTTGGCTTAAATCATATTTTTCTATTTCTGTTTCTCCTAGGTTGTAATTCCGGTTCAAAAAATGAAACTGCGGAAAAGCCTACTGGTTTTATCCTTCAGGAATCTGATCTACCTGATTTCGAAATGAACATAGATCATAAAGCACTGCTAACGGCATTGGATGACAGGCAGGGGGAATCTATTCGGACTGGGGAACATATTTACAATAACACCTGCTTCAATTGCCATGGAAATCCTGAGCAAGAGGGTTCTATGCCCAATGCATTTAAATTTTGGAAAGAAGAATTTAAGGTAGGAAAGGACCCCTATTCAATCTACCAAACGCTCACGCGAGGATACGGCTCTATGCCCCCACAAGTCAATTTGACTCCTGTAGAGAAGTATGATATCATCAATTACCTGAGGGAAACTTTTTTGAAAGAGGCTAACCCGAATCAATATATTGCAGTGGACTCGGCGTATTTAGCAAGCTTGCCTGACGGAACTACCACAGGACCTGCCCCCAAAGAATTTAAACCCTGGGCGGAAATGGACTATGGCAACTTTTTGATCAATACCTATGAAGTGGTCGCACAGAATGCGCCTCCAAGAGAACGGTCCACAGGCCCCATACAGCCACTTAAAGATGAAAACTATATCAATTCCAATTTCTCGTACAAAGGGATTGCCGTGAGACTGGACGAGGGAAAAGGTGGAGTTGCCGCTGGCAAAGCTTGGATGATGTTTGACCACGACCTGATGCGTATAGCAGGAGCTTGGACAGGCGAAGGATTTATAGATTGGGAAGCCATATTATTCAATGGGAAACACAATATCTCGCCTAGAACTGTTGGTGAGCTGCACTTTGAAAACCCCGTAATACCTGCATGGGCAAACCCAGCCACGGGCAACTTTGACGATCCTCGATTTACAGCTCGAGACAAACGAAAGTTTGGACCCTTACCTCGAGAATGGACACACTACGAAGGACTTTATCAATTCGACGATCGGGTGATTATTTCTTACACCGTGGGCAATGCAAAAATCTTGGAAACTTTTGGGCTGGAAACAGTAGAAAACCAAGCTGTATTCACCAGAACTCTCAATATTTCCCCCTCTGCTAAACTGCTAAAAATGAGAATTGCTCCTACTGGGACTTCTGTGGCAATGGTCGGTGAAGGGGCAGTTCTGAAGGATCAGGGTGGGTTTACCGTCTTGGAGATCTCTCCTTCTCAATCCGTAAAAATCAAATTACTGATGGCTAAGCAGGGGATGAAGGGTTTGCAGCTATATTCAAAAACTTCCAGCCAACCAGAGGATTTGAATCCAATGATCAAAGGAGGTCCTGCCAGATACCCCCAAAAACTGACCACAGAAGTCCAAAAGGGAGCTCAAAATGGCCCTTTTCAAGTGGATATTTTGAACCCGCCTTTTGACAGTCCATGGAAAAATCAATTTAGATTAAGTGGTCTGGACTTTTTCAAAGATCCCAATAAAGGGGTGATTTGCTCGACCGATGGAGACGTTTGGCTAGTGGAAGGTTTCACGAAAAATTCAGGAAAACTTACCTGGCAACGCATCGCCTCGGGCTTGTTTCAGCCTTTGGGAATTAAAGTGGTAAATGAGGAGATTTATGTCACCTGCAGAGATCAGCTGGTCCGCCTCCACGATTATAACGGCGACAGGGAAACGGACTTTTACGAAAGCTTCAACAATGACCATCAGGTCACGGATCACTTTCATGAATTTGCCATGGGACTTCAGACCGATGAGGACGGGAATTTCTATTACGCCAAAAGTGCCCGGCATGCCCGAGAGGCTTTGATCCCTCAGCACGGGACTTTAATCAAGGTGAGTAAGGATGGACTAAAAACCGATATCATCGCAACTGGTTTCAGAGCGGCAAACGGAGTATGTATCAATCCTGACGGTACGTTTATAGTCACCGATCAAGAAGGTCACTGGAACCCGATGAACCGGATCAATTGGGTGAAACCCGGTGGATTCTATGGAAATATGTTTAGCTATAATCCACCTGCTGACAGCACGGAAAGCGGGATGGAACTCCCACTCGTTTGGGTTGAGCGGAATATAGATCAGTCCCCTTCCGAACTCCTTTGGGTGGATAGCAAAAAGTGGGGAGCGCTGAACGGGAAACTTCTAAACTTCTCCTATGGCTACGGGAAAATCTTTGTGGTTCCTTATGAAAAAATAGGAGATCAAGTACAGGGAGGCATCTTTGAATTGCCGATTCCGAGATTTTCTACCGGGGTGATGCGAGGCAGATTCAATCCTGGCGATCAACAGTTATACCTCTGCGGCTTATCGGCTTGGGGTTCCACCCAGCCACAACTGGGGGGACTTTACCGAATAAGAAAGGTGGATCAGCCCATGGTCATTCCCATTGGAATCAAAGCAACCACCACTGGGATGGAGCTAAGCTTTACCGACGAATTGGATCTAGAAAGTGTCGCCGATACTGCCCACTATATAGTTAAGACTTGGGATCTTTTACGGTCCAGGAAATATGGATCAAAACACTACAACGAACAAAAACTAGAAGTCCTAAAAGCAGAATTGGGAAAAGACAAAAGAACGATCAAACTGACTATCCCCGAAATCAAACCAACCTGGGTCATGGAAATTCAATATCAAGTAAAGGATAAGGGTGGAAAAAAAATTGACGGATCAATTCAGAACACAATTCATAAATTGGGAGAAACCTCGACTAAATAATATTTCGATTTTCTCGGAAATTTTTTTCCCCTATATTTCTATTAACCTAATATAATCATACATGGAAAGCTTTAATACTCCCTTGGAGGCTTTTGCCCATTGGGTAGATACCACGCCCAGCAAAACATTCTTAAGACAACCTGTCAATAGGGTGTTTAAAGAATACACTTTTCAGGAAGCTGA
>CAWUWQ010000109.1:0-4791 GCA_963926065.1 uncultured Algoriphagus sp. | reverse complement strand
ATAATCGCGAAAATACCTACCGTGACCCCGAGAAGTGATAGGATCGTACGGGTTAGATTAGATTTTAGTGCGGAAATTGCAAACCTGAAACTTTCCCAAGTAAGTTTGAAAAAGAGCATAATGTTAATAGTTGGTTAAAACAATTTGTTAAGTTAGCTGAAATTGGGCATAATTGTAAGTATCTTTGCATTTTTTAGAGTAATCCTTACATCACTCAGAAATTTAAAACATCTCTATGAAATTATCGGATTTCAAATTTGAAGTACCAAAGAAATTAATCGCCCTGCACCCTTCTCCTAACCGAGATGAATCACGCTTAATGGTTGTGCATCGAAAGACAGGGCAAATCGAGCACCGAGTTTTCAAAGACATCACTGAGTATTTCCAAGAGGGAGATGTTTTTGTCAATAATGACACAAAAGTCTTCCCTGCGAGATTATACGGAAACAAAGAAAAAACCGGAGCAGAGATTGAAGTATTCCTTCTTAGAGAACTAAACAAAGAACTCAAATTATGGGATGTTTTGGTAGACCCAGCTCGTAAAATCAGAGTAGGAAATAAACTTTATTTTGGAGATTCTGATCTTGTAGCAGAAGTGATTGATAATACGACCTCAAGAGGTCGTACCATTAGATTCTTGTTTGACGGAACAGATGAAGAGTTTCATAAGACTATCGATACACTAGGCGAAACGCCACTTTTGAAAGAATTTATTGATAGAAAAGTTGAGGCAGAAGATCGCGAGCGATATCAAACTGTTTTTGCAAAAAATGTAGGTGCTGTAGCTGCACCAACTGCAGGATTGCATTTCACGCCTCATTTATTGAAGCGTTTGGAGCTTCTTGGAGTTGAAGTTACTCCGATTACTTTGCACGTTGGTCTTGGTACATTCCGACAAGTGGATGTAGAGGACTTGACTAAGCATAAGATGGACTCTGAGAATTACTTCATTCCTGAGGAGACGGTTGAGCATGTTAATAAAGCACTCGATGCCAAAAAGAGAGTGGTTTCCATTGGAACTACTGTTTTGAAAACTGTAGAGTCTTCTGTGACTGCAAATAATAGATTGAAAGTAAGCAGCGGCTGGACAGATAAGTTTATCATTCCTCCTTATGACTTCAAAATCGCAAATGCTTTGGTCACTAACTTCCACCTTCCAGAGTCAACTTTGTTGATGACTACGGCAGCATTCGGCGGCTATGATTTGATCATGAAAGCTTATAAAGAAGCAATAAAAGAGAAATATCGATTCTTCTCCTACGGGGATGCGATGTTGATCCTCTAACTATTAAAAGCCCCAATTTCGGGGCTTTTTTTCTTTCCAACAGAAAATTTCTCATTTTTCAATTCAGGAAGTTTTTTAAAGCAAATGAATAAAGCAGCAATTCTTGTAGCCGGAGGAAAAGGAACTCGAATGGGAGGGACTATTGCCAAGCAATATTTACCCATTGGGGGTAGTCCGATTTTAATGCGGACGCTGAAAGTTTTCTATCAATTGGATAATCAGATCGATTTAATTTTGGTCCTCCCAGGATCTGATTTTGAGTTCTGGGAAAAACTGTGTGAATCCTACAACTTTTCAATTCCTCATCGTCTGGTGGCGGGTGGTAATTCTAGATTCCAATCAGTACAAAATGGGCTAAATCAACTTTCAGAATCTGCTGACCTTGTTGCGATTCACGATGGAGTGAGACCTTTTGTAGACCCTAAGGTAATCAAGGAAAGTTTTGAGGTGGCAGGTAAGTATGGCAGCGCAGTTGCCGTAGTCACTCTAAAAGATTCTATTCGGAAAGTCACTGATGACGGAAAGTCTTTTTACCAAGAGCGACAATATTTCAGATTGGTACAGACCCCACAGACTTTCCAGGTAAGTAAGATCAAAGAGGCTTTTGCGGTTGATGAACTTCAGCAATTCACAGACGATGCGACCGTGTACGAGCATCAAGGCTGGCAGGTAGAATTGATCGCCGGGAATCTGGAGAATATCAAAATTACTTCACCGGAGGATATGGGTTATGCCGAATTCCTCGCTTCAGCAACTAATCGGTAAAACTGGCTACTACATTTTCATCGACTAATCTGTGGGCTTTACCGACTTTTCAGCCACTTTAGCCGATTAGTCTTTTATCATGTATTAGCATTAGGGTAGGTTTGAGCATCATTTAAAACCACTCTATCATGAGACGACTAAAACAACGTAATGACGGCGGAATAATTTTCGGATTTATCATCTTAGCCGTAGGTGTATTGCTCCTTTTAAGGAAGCTTGGGTTCTTTTTTCCCGATTGGATTTTATCTTGGCCGATGATCTTGATCGCCGTCGGTACTTTTACTTTAATCAAGCATGAGTTCAAAAGCTTTTTTGGTGTAGTCGTGTTGTCGCTCGGAGTTTACTTCCTTTTCGAGCGGGAATTCGACTTCGATTTCGGATTGCAGCGCTATATTTTCCCTATCATTTTGATTGCCCTTGGATTTTATTTGATCACGCAGAAGCGGCGAGAAAACAAGGTTATCGATGATATTCGATCTCAGATCAAAACAGGGGCATCGAAGGTTTCTAGTTCGATTAATTCTGATTCGAATGAAGAAGGGAAATCCGGTAATTCAGGATTTACAGGAATAGGAGGTACAACGGGATCAACTTTCTCAGACCGAGTGAATATTGATGCTATTCTAAGTGGAGTGAATAAGCGCGTGATGTCTAAGAAATTTCAAGGTGGAAAGTTGACCGCAGCTTTTGGAGGAATCGATTTAGATTTGACTCAATCTGATTTCACTGGGATTGTTACTCTTCAAGTGGATGTGATTTTCGGAGGAATGAAATTGATCGTGCCGCCACACTGGGATGTCAGGACTGAAGTGAGCAATATTGCAGCGGGGGTAGAGGATAAGCGTATCTACCGTCAATCTGAAGTAGATACAGACAAAGTGCTCTTAATCAAAGGCACTATATTCTTTGGGGGTTTGGAAATCAAATCTTATTAACGAGATTCAAGAAGGTATCTAAAACCCTAAAATTTTGTTTGCAAAAGCCTTTTCCAATCCTTACAAAGCAAAATGGATCATCCAAGGAGCCGGACTCATCTGGTTTCTTGGATGTTTTTCACTCCTTTATTTTTATGGGATTGAGCTGAGTTTAGCTTTGGCAGATTCAGGTTTATTCACCTTGGGTTTTATGCTCGGAGTATTTGTGTTGGAGCGGATCTTTAGCTTTTATATTCCCAAAGGAGGGAATAATTGGTTGTTGCTCATTATTCCGCTTCTGATGAGCTTGATCACCGTGTGGGCTCACGCTTACATCCAAAGTTGGTTTTTCGATGCTGATCCAGACTACGGCCAATTTCTACTTGATCATCGGTTTTTACGTTGGGCAGTATTGGGATTGGCAGAAGTTCTGGTAGCACTGATAGCCATTGTAGTTTCTAAGTTGGAGCAGCAGGAAGAATCTCAGCAGCGGGAAACAATGATGAATGAGCTTTCAAAAGAAGCAGAACTGACCCTACTTCGTCAGCAGCTCCAGCCTCATTTTTTATTTAATAGCTTAAATTCGATAAATGCCTTGGTTGTATCCCAACCACAAAAAGCTAGAGAAATGGTCATTCAGCTTTCTGAATTTCTTCGCGGCACAATCCGAAAAGACCCTCAAAAATGGGGGTCAATTTCGGAAGAGTTGGCTTATCTGCGATTGTATTTGGATATTGAGAAAGTCAGGTTTGGACATCGATTGAAAATTAATTTCGATATTGAAGAAGGTGCTGAATCCCTGCAACTCCCTCAATTGCTCATCCAGCCTTTATTGGAAAATGCAATAAAGTATGGGCTTTATGGGGTGACTGAAGAAGTTTCTATTGATCTGTCTATTTCAAAAAATCAAAACTACTTGATGATTTCCATTTCTAACCCCTATGACTCTGAAGTTGCTCCAGCCAAAGGAACAGGATTTGGGTTGAATTCAGTTGAGCGACGACTATTCTTATTATTTGGGCGAAAGGATTTGTTGGAGACGAAACAGATGGATTCTAATTTCAATGTAAAACTGAAAATCCCGCAACGTAATGATTAAAACTATAATCATTGATGATGAGCCTCTTGCTGCAAGTATTATCCAAGAATACCTCTCCGAATTCCCTCAATTTGAGATTGTCAAAGTCTGTCAGGATGGATTTGAGGGTTTGAAGGCAGTCCAGAAGTTTCAGCCAGATTTAATTTTTCTGGATGTCCAAATGCCAAAAATCACAGGGTTTGAAATGCTTGAACTAGTGGAGGATTCTCCTGCAGTGATCTTCACCACAGCTTTTGATGAGTATGCGGTAAAAGCTTTTGATGCGATGGCAGTGGATTACCTCCTCAAGCCATTTTCGATGAGCCGCTTCTCTCAAGCGATTGATAGATTTTTGCAGCAATTTCCGACTGAAAAAAATACTGCCAAGTCAGAAGAATTTAGCGGATTGGCAGAAAAACGGGATAGATTAGTCGTTCGGGTCAAAAATGAGATCAAAATAATAACGACCTCTGAAGTAGTCTATTTTGAAGCGGAAGGCGATTACATCGCAATTCACACCCAATCGGGAAAGTATCTCAAAAAGATGACTATGAAGGCGCTTGAAGAAGCGATGGATCCATCTCGATTTGTTCGAGTGCACCGCTCTTTCATCTTAAATGTAAATCAAATCGCGAAAATCGAACCCTATGAAAGGGAAAATTACCTAGCCAAACTCCTAAGTGGTGGGCAAGTGCCAGTCAGTAAATCAGGCTACTCCAGACTTCGTCAAGTTCTCGGACTATAGCAGG
>CAWUWQ010000108.1:0-9729 GCA_963926065.1 uncultured Algoriphagus sp. | reverse complement strand
TACATCAATTTCTTTGGGTTGTTATCCACTCCTCCAAAGGGAGGAAGAATGCCTCCGTTGGAATTTTCAAATTCGCGACGAATATCTTTCGCATTAAGTAGATATCCGAAATGAGGGCCAACTTTAATCTGAAAGCGACCTGATTTTCCTAGGAAAAAGCTGGAAAGCAGTGGCATTTTCAGGTAACTGAATTCTGTCTCGTTGATTAAGATCGGAGCAGTATCCCCATTTGGTTGGGCAAATCCAATTGATAAATACTGGAAGTTGATTTCAATACCAGCATTTTTTGCATTGAAATGTTCAAACACCAAGGCAAAAGTCTGTCTTCCAATACCAGGTACTGAACGGGCTCTTGTTGCCGGAGTAGCCCTATAGCTATAGGAAGAAGTCGTATATCCTCCCCGAATCCCTACACTTGTTTGAGCATAAGATGTCCAGACAAATAAAAGGAATAGAAGGGTCAAGCCAATTGCACGCATAGGTAAAAGTAAGGATTTTAATGGCTATGATTATTTGACATTAATCGTGAATGTTCCCGAAACAGGCAAGCCATCTAATCCCAATCCCCGAACTTCCACGGTCATTGGACCGGCATTTTCATTGGTGTAGAATGATACTGTCACATTCCCCGATTCATCGGTTACTAAGTACGGATTCCAATACAAGGTCTGCCTTTGGTCTTTCAATTGACGATCTGCCTCTTGGGTATAATCCACTTGAAAGAAAGGACTGGTTGGCTGATAGCCCTCGATCTGAAATTCTTTGAATCCAGTGATTTTATTTTGTAATGATGGCGCCACTAATGGGTCGAAGGTTTTCAGGTAAACTGCGATGACTCCATTTCGACCTTGATCCCCGAGCATGGAAACAGTCCGAGAGACAATTTCTATCCGATCGATATCAAATGGGTTAATGGTTCTGAGATTGTCAGAAGCTGAGACTCCTCCTGAACTAACCATAATGCTACCGTTGACCATTACAATTGGTTCCATACTGGTGGAAACAGAAACTGCTCCTGCACGGATTCGGATCTGCTGTCTTCCACTTGATCCTTCAATAGTCACTCGTATTCCCGGAACACTCCCCGCAAGGGAATTTACTAGGTCGGAAGTATTCCCTGTTGCTAATAATTTGTCCCCTTTGACAATATAACTCGGAGTTCCATAGATTGCCTTTGGAGTTTTTGACCCTTGTTCCTCCACGGTGACTGAATCTAATTCTATCACTTCTCCGGCTTTTTCTAGCGCTCGGATAGGAGTAGAGACTGTTTTTACCTGAGGGAAATAGCCTGATGTAGGAAGTAAGACTGGGGCATTTAGTGGTTTGACCAACTCTACTTTTGCGACAGGCTTTCCTTTTTTGTCTGCGGCTTGAATAGCTAGTTTCATCTGACCATAGAAGTCCATATCCTGTAGGGCAAATTGACCATCTCGGTCAGATTCTAATTCGACCATCCCTTCGAAATCGTTGATAAATGCCACGACTTGACCAGTGATGGGTTTATCTTTTTCATCCAAAATTTTACCCTCTTGGGTCAGATTTTTTTCAATTGGATAGGAGAATCTTTCTAATCCCATTGTTGCAGGGATCTCTTCCAGAGTCAAAGATTTTTGAATGGAGTTTGCAGACTTGATCTGCATGATTTGGGATTGATCCAGTATGGCGGTGGAGAGGGTAGCCTGTACAGGAAGCCCTCGATCATTTCGTATTTGAAGGCTGAGCGTCACCAATTCTTTGGGGCCATAGCTTGATTTATCCGCCTGTACGCTCACTCGGTCCGCGGCAACTGGCTGAGTTTTCTCTGTCTCAAGCACACGTTGATAAGGATTGAGTATGCTTATGGTTTGATTGAAATAGTGATTCGGGCCGTAGTTTCGATTCCAATTCGTATAAGCACGGAGGTAGTATTTTTCCTGATTTAGTGAATCCGGAAGCCTGAAGTCACCTACTACGATCCCGTTCATGATTTTGAACTTCTTCTCAATCACAAAATCCCGATCTGCGTTGATAAGCTCCATGTGAAGAACTGTGCTGAGTTCATCTCTCAAATAGATGTTTCCATAAGTGAAATAGGCCTTGAAGTAAAGTTGATCTCCTGCATAGTAATAGGGCTTATCTGTGTGGAGATAGATTTTTTCCTGAAAGTTTGCAGCAGTTCGTTCTAAATTTTGAAGTTGGATTGCTTTCTCAGCATCATAATCCAGCGGCAAAAGGGTAGAAATCCGCTTTCGATCCATGTCCCCAGAGAAGACCAGATCCTGCGGATTAAGAATCATTCCGTTAGCTCTCACCCGGACGAGACCTTTATTCACCTCCAGCCAAGATACTGGATAGGGAGCATCGACATAGGTGTTGATTTGGGAATATCCTTTTTGATAATGAATCTCTATCCGACCTTTCATCGCAATTAGAAATTCGCCTGGCTTATCAGCTGGAGTAATGAGTTCAGGATTTTTGTAGGGGATGACCGATTTGCCAATCTCATTTGCAAAAATATCTGTTCTCATATTCATAGAAGGAGATCCCCCTGGCTTATCTCCATAGAGGAAAAAACCCTGCTGTTCTTGTTCTCCTTTGATCATCGCCCGAAACATATTCATTGGAGACTTTTGATAAACCAAAGATCTATTTTGATCCCAAGCAGCCTTTTGGGTCTCAGAGTTGGGCTCCATTTCTTGAAATCTAGCCGCGCCTACGATTCGATAGTTAGTGGGGGAATTATAAAATTCCTTCAAATCGAAGCTGATTTTATAGCCTAGGTAATTATTGACAATTTCGATAGGCTGGTAGGCAGAAGCGAGAAAAAGGTTTTTTTCTTCGCCTTCGGCAAAATCAATTACCCAAGGGTTTTCGATACTGGAAAGTGCAGCTACTTCGTCATTACCTAAGAATAAGTTTTGGAACTTGCGGAGATCACGTTCCCAGCTTTTATCTCGTGAGGCTTTGATCTCCACGTCAGAGAGTTCGGTGATGATAGCCTTCATGCTTAAATTGAGGGTAGTGGTTCCTCCAGAATTCAAGGTGACTTTTTTGATTTCGGCGGTGTAGCCTAAAAAGGAAAATCCGATCTCAATGGATCCCGGTTCAAGTCCAGAAAGAGTGTATTTTCCATCTAAATCCGTCACGGTAGCAATCGTAGTATTGTTGACAAAGATATTGCAGTAGGGGAGTGTTTCGCCTGTTTCAGCATCTTTCACCACTCCAGTAATCGTAGCTGTTTGGGCGTAGGCAAAAGCCATACAGGCAAAAAATAGGAAGATTTGGAGTACTAATTTTTTCATGACTACTAGCTGGTTTTGTTTCTTAGCTTTTAAGAAAGGATAAATATAAAGCTTCCTTATTTTTTTTGTTCATTGATCAGAAATGAGCCAGTCAGGATTTCGCCAGTTTCGCTGATTCCTCGGATTTCTACCCAGATCGGACCGGCCGTTTCACCAGTTTTAAATTCTACCGATTTGGATTGGCTAAACCGATCAGTAACCAATGTAGGGTTCCAGTAAAGGGTAGGTTTTATGCCTTTCAAAATGGGATTCTCTTCTTGGATCTTCATCAATTCACCAAAAGATTGGTTGCGGCGAAGCCCATCGAATTTGAAAAGTTGAAAGGAGTTCAATCTTTCTTCCATGGCTTTGTCATAATCCAAGCCGGTTTTCAAGAAGATCGAGATCACCCCATTCCGCCCTTGATCACCTAGGGTAGGAATGAGCCTTTTTACCACTTCGACTTTATCGATCGCAAAGACATTGATTGTGCTTAAGATATTGATCACCGGTTCCCCGGCAAGACGTGCAGGAATGCCATTAATCAATACCAAAGGTTCACCACCTCGAAATTTCACTGCAGTTGGTGTGCCGCCAACGGTCATTCCCGGAACTCGACTGGCCAAGCGATTCAAAAATTGGAGCGGATCTCCATTTAGAATTAAATCCTCTACCTCGATCACATTATCCGGAAAACCGTAGGGCATCGGTCCAAATTTTTTCTCTCGGTTAGTTTCTATCACTGCTTCCTCCATCAGGATTTCACCTTCAGCCATGCCTTTTCGCAGTTCCTCTGGGGTCAGTGGGATCACTTCCTGTATTTGTGCTGAGGGAAATGAGAATTGTAACCTTTCAGTTTGAACCGGATAATTTTTGACTTCAAGGGAAATATTTTTGATAGGAATTCCTTCTCGTGAGACTGCTTGAACAGACAATTCAAATGGCTCTTCATAGGTGATCTCATTTAAAATGAACCCTCCATTGGACTCACTTTTTAACTTCCGGATATCCGTATAGCCATTGACCAATAGAGTTACATTTCCAAAAGCAGGAACCCCATTTCCTAGCTTCAATTTACCTTCAAGAGTAATACCTGTCTCGATAGGGAAAACTGGATTTTTCACATCAAAATCCTTCAAAGGAGCGGAATTTCGCAGGACTTCTTCCATATTTCGGATGTCTGATCGAGGGGAAGCATGATTTAAATCCAATACAGAGACGGATAGATTTGCATTTACCGCTCTTCCCTGAGAATCGGTCGCCATGATATTCAGTTTGACCGACTCATTTGAGCCATAGTTTTGCTTATCCGTGAAGATTCCAATCTGCTTGGAAGATGGGCTTGGGGATTCCGATTGAGCTCGTAACTCCCGATTCAACACTTGGATAGGGAGAAAAAACTCGCCTTGGCCACCGTAATTCAGTCCCCAAGAAGTGTAAGCACGGAGGAGGTAATTTTGATCTATTAGGTCATCTGGAAGAGGGATTTGACCAAACCCCATCCCATTTTCAATTTTGAAAGTATACTGCTCTTCGATCTTTCCATTCATGGCATGTATTTCTACATGAAGCACCCGGCTCAGCTCCTCAGAAACCAGTGCATTTCCATAACTCAGGTAAGCTTTGAAAAAAAGATGTTCTCCCTGCCAGTATTGGCTTTTGTCAGTGTGAACGTAGACGCGTTCTTGCATGGCTTCTGCATTTCGCTCTAAGTTGGCCAAGCGGGCAATTTTCTCTGGGTTGAAATTTTGTGGAAGTGAAAAAATCGGATTTGCTTCGGTAAACGCTCCACCCAGAATGAGTTGATTTTCATTGACTACAGCCCCATTGATTCGCAGTGGAAGTGAGGTGGAACGGTAAGAAATAGAGCCAGTTTTTCCATTCTGGAGCTTAGTTTCCAGCGGATGATTAAACCGCAAGTTGTACTCTCCTTCGGTGTTACCAAAGGCAATTTTTGGATCAGGGTTCTGATTGAAACCATCGATTTCACCCGAAATTAGCCGAATTAATTGTGCATTTGGAGAATTTTCAAAAGCTTGTAATCGGTTTGATTGCCTTAATTTCAGTTGGTCTACACTTTCTTCAGGAAGCTCAAAATAGGAATAAGTGGCTTTGATTTTTTCGTTTTTATCCTCAAGCAGAAATGGTTCGGGATACATGGTGACCAAATAACCTGTTTCCGGAATAGTAATGTAAATAGGGCCTAAGGAACTCACCACAGTTGTTTTTTTAGCTAGTGATTCCAGAAAGACCGACTCGGGGTTTAGGATTTTTGGACTGAAGTTCGGGTTACTAGTGAATAAGCGATCTTCCAATTTCGCCAGAAGCTTATCATTTTTCTTTTCTCCAAGCGCATTCCCTTTTGGATTAGAACTTGAATTTAGATTGAGTACAATTGGTAATTCTATTGAAATACCAAAGCTGAACTCCAGACTATCTTGGATATAGGTATAGCCTTCTTTTGTCGAATGAACGGCCCATTTCCCCGGGGGAATTCCCGCTAGGATATAATTTCCCAGAGAATCTGAGTAGGTCTGGAAGGAAGAATTCGGGATGAAAATATGACAATTGAGGATCGGGAGGTTAGTTTCCTGATCGATTACCTTTCCTGTCAAGGAGCCAGTTTGGGAAAAAGCCATTCCATATACTGAGCCTAACACCAAAAAGAGAAGAATGCGAATCATAGCTATAAACTGGTTCTAAATTAAATTAAAATCTAAGTTTACTAAAAAAGCTCCAGTTTGGAGCTTTTAGTTTGAGATTTTTAAGAAAATTAAGATTTAGGCTTTTTACCCGTTTTAGGCTCGTTCAAATCATCTCGATCTTTTAGCTTTTTATCTTCGACGTTTTTATTGAGAAACTCATTGATCTTGTCGATGGGGAAAGAGGATGAAATCTCCCCAAAGGAATTGATTTCCATTTTGAAGCCTTTGAGTTCATCGTGTACCTTAGGATCTACGTCTTTCTTTTTTTTCTTGGCCATGACTTTTTATTTAATCGATTACAATTAAGGTAGCTAACGCAAACCGAATGCGTTTGGCTAATTCTTCGGTACCTAATATAGCAAATACGCCCATCAGATCTGGACCTATTCCGGAACCGGTGGTCGCTAAGCGAACTGCTTGCATCACTTTTGCAAGTTTAATTTCCTCGGAATTTGCGGCAGCTTCTAAGATGCTTTTGGCTGTCGTGGAATCAAATTCTAAAGTGAAGTTTTCCAAGGATTGAGCATAGGCTGAAAGTACTTTTACGGCGTCTTGGTTCCATTTCTTGGAAGCAATGTCTTCATCAAAATGTTCCAATGGAACCACTATAAATTTTCCTTGAGCCCATAGTTCGTAAGGAAAAGTAACTCGCTCCTTCAATAATTGAACAATCTCTTCTGCCTTTTCGATCGACACTGGGACTCCTTCAGCAGCAGCATCCTGTATGAGAAAATTTGCCAAATCTGATCTGGACATCGCTCGGATGTACTGCTCATTGTACCATTTTGCCTTAGCAATGTCAAACTTGGTTCCTGACTTCCCGATTCGTTCGATCGAAAATGTCTCAATTAAATCTTCCATTGAGAAAATCTCTCGATCATCCCCTGGATTCCAACCTAGGAAAGCCAAGAAATTCAAGAATGCGTCAGGCAAATATCCTTGCTCTCGGAAACCAGCGGCAGTTTCACCGCTTTCTTGATTTACCCAATCGATTGGAAAAACCGGGAATCCCAATTTGTCACCATCCCGCTTGGAAAGTTTGCCATTGCCGTCAGGCTTGAGCAAAAGTGGTAAGTGTGCAAATTCAGGCATTGTAGCCTCCCAGCCAAAAAACTTGTATAGCAATACGTGAAGTGGAGCTGATGGAAGCCACTCTTCGCCACGAATCACATGAGTGATGCGCATCAAGTGATCATCCACAATGTTTGCCAAGTGGTAAGTAGGCATCCCATCCGACTTCATCAATACCTTATCGTCTAAGGTGGAGGAGTGCACCATCACCCAACCGCGGATCATATCATGCAGACGTACTTCTTCTTTGCGAGGGATTTTTACCCGGATCACATAGGGATCGCCAGAAGCCAACCGTGCTTTCACTTCCTCTTCAGGAAGAGTAAGGGAGTTTATCATTTGGGTTCGGGTGATGCTATTGTATTGTGGCTGCACCACTCGGGCTGCGGTCAGGCGTTCCCGCATGGCTTCTAGTTCTTCCGAAGTATCAAATGCATAATAGGCATGACCTTTTTCTACTAGGTCCAGCGCATACTGCATGTACATGGATTTACGCTCTGATTGACGATAAGGTGCAGAATCACCAGGATTCCATGGGCTTTCATCAAAGGTAATATTGAGCCATTCCAGGGAATCTTTGATGTACTCTTCCGCTCCAGGCACAAATCGGTTTTGATCGGTATCTTCAATTCGTAGGAGGAATTTTCCGCCCATTTTTTTTGCAAAGAGGTAATTATATAGGGCGGTTCGTACACCGCCAATATGTAAAGGGCCCGTAGGTGATGGGGCAAAACGTAATCGAACTTCTCTGGTCATGTGGTGTAATTGGCAAAATCCGGGAACCCGGTCTAGTTGAAATTTACAGAGGTCAAAGATAAGGAAATGTAAGGACTCTGCCTTGTCATTTCGACTGAAGGGAGAAATCCCAGGAAGTGCTATAACACTGATATTTATTACCCTATTTTTATTTTGTAAAAAAATCTGTCACGGTAAAAATGAATTAGATTTCCACTCAAGGCTACTTTTTGAAAGGATTTAAACACAATTGGCGAGCATATCAGGTGATTAGAAGAAATAACAGCAATTCGAGGTTACCTTTGTGTCATACAAGCGACTAAGTCATTCTCAAAATTGTGAGAATGCAAAAAAACATCCAAGCATGCGATTTGAAAATCTAGAAATAATAGAGCCCATTTTGAAGGCTTTAATAGAAGAGAATTATACTGAACCAACGCCAATACAAGAAAAAGCAATTCCGCTCGTCCTCCAAGGCCATGACGTCTTAGGAAGTGCCCAGACCGGAACGGGCAAGACCGCGGCTTTTTCAATTCCAATCCTCCAGCGACTATATCTCGATCGTGATCGAAATCCGAGTGCTCGGAAAATCAGTACCCTAATCGTGACCCCCACCCGTGAGCTTGCCATTCAAATAGGCGAGAGTTTATCCATTTATGGCAAATACACAGGGTTGCGAAATACAGTGATCTTCGGAGGAGTCAATCAAGGAAAGCAAACCGACGCACTGCGTAATGGGGTGGACCTTTTGGTGGCTACCCCTGGAAGACTTTTAGATTTGATGAATCAAGGATTTATCAATCTGAAGAACATCCAGTATTTTGTCCTAGATGAAGCTGATCGTATGCTGGATATGGGTTTCATCCATGACATCAAAAAGATCATTGCGAAACTGCCTGAAAGGAGGCAATCGCTATTTTTCTCGGCAACAATGCCCGAAAACATTGTGGAACTTTCTCGTAAAATCCTTCATAATCCCCAAAAGGTCGAAGTAAGTCCTGTGTCCTCGACAGCGGAAACCATAAACCAGTTACTATACTACACGAATAAGGATACGAAAAAGGATTTATTACTTCATATTCTTGAAGATCAGAAAATGGAACAGGTCCTCTTGTTTGCTAAGACCAAGCATGGTGCGGACCGGATTGATAGATCCTTGAGTGATGCGAAGATTAAATCTGCGGCTATTCATGGAGGCAAAAGCCAAAATCAACGACAGAAAGCCTTGCAGCAATTCAAGGATGGACAAGTACGTGTACTGGTTGCGACAGATATTGCAGCACGAGGAATTGATATTGATAATCTACGCTATGTGATCAATTATGACATTCCAAATATTTCTGAAACGTACGTGCACCGAATTGGCAGATCTGGACGAGCAGGAGGGGAGGGTATTTCGATTTCCATCTCCGAGCCGGAGGATAACGTATTTGTCAAAGATATCGAAAAGCTCATCAATCAGCGAATCGAGGTGATTCGGGACAATCCTTTTCCCCAAACTGAGAGTCCGATGTCAGCAAAGGAAAAAAAGGAATTTGAAAAGGAGAAAATGAAGAAGAAGCAGGAGTTTTTTGCCGCTAGAAAGAATTCTGGTCAGCAAGGCAGAGATGGGCGGAACGATCGAAAGGGTAGAAATTAAGATGCTTGAACTTATAAAGTTTCTTTAAGAGTGAAGAAAAAAAGGAGCCTTTTAAGGGCTCCCTTTTTGATTTTAGAGGGAAAAAAGTTTTCCTATTTCTTTTGTGAAAAAAAGAGTCAATTTTTATGGTTATACCTTGAATTTAGAAGGAAGTTTGCCTTTAGTCTAATCTTATGAAGCGTATAATGGGATATGCATTTTAATAATGATTCATTACTCTTGAGAAGGGTCAACCTATTGAGTACATTTAAAGATTTTCTATAGGTCTATCCTTGTCACTTTTTGGCGGCCAAAAAGTAACCAAAAAGCCCTGAGCCTC
>CAWUWQ010000107.1:0-3211 GCA_963926065.1 uncultured Algoriphagus sp. | reverse complement strand
GAATTGGAATTCAGTATTTCCATCCACTTGACTTGAGCCTTTCATAATTGCTTTGTGGAGCTCCTATATGTGCTTATCCATCTTCTCAGTTGGAATTAAGTAGTGAATTCTTAAAGACATCAGAATCTATTAAAGAGGATCTAGTTTTATTAGAATTTGAAAGGATTATTTATTAATTCTCTTTCTATTTAATTATAAGGATGCAAAGATCTAGACTATGAATGGTTTTCAAATTTGTCCCTTTAAGGCTTTTACTATCAGCTCTCCCTCGACTTCAAAGGCTTTTGTGATTATCGGTTAGTATCGCAATTTCATTCAGCTTATTTTTAAGGAGTCCAAAATCTAACCCATGAAAAAACTTCTTACCACCTCCCTCCTCCTGGGACTTGCATTTTCTGCTTTCTCTCAAGGCACGCAACTTCTCCGACAACCTACCCTCAGTAAATCTGAAATTGTCTTTGTCTATGCCAATGACCTCTGGAAAGCTCCTCGAACCGGAGGAAATGCGCTCCGAATGACCAGCAATGAAGGCGAAGAAAGTCTTCCACATTTCTCTCCAGATGGAAACTGGATCGCTTTTACTGGGGAATATGATGGGAATACGGATGTCTATTTGGTCCCTGCTGTTGGCGGTGAACCCAAGCGGTTGACCTGGCATCCGGGTGCAGATCTAGTGACTGGCTGGAGCCCTGATGGCACGAAGGTGATTTTCAGCTCAGGCCGAGAAGGTCATGCTACCCAAGAATCCAAGTTTTTTGAAGTGGGTGTTAGCGGCGGCATGCCAAGCCCTATGATTGTCCCTCGTGCAGTAAATGGTGAGATTTCTCCAGACGGAAAGCATATGGCCTATCAGCAGATATCTTTTTGGGATCCAGAATGGCGAAATCACCGAGGTGGACAAGCCAAACCCATCTGGATTCTTGATCTGAAGGATTACTCGCTTCAGATGACTCCTCAGACAGACAATGAGCGCCATACCGATCCAGTTTGGTTTGGGGACAAAGTCTTTTACATCTCAGAGCGGGATAATTTGGCCAACCTTTGGTCCTATGATCCAAGCACTAAACAAGAAAAACAAGAGACATTCTTAAAAGATTTCGATATCAAAAGCATCGATGCGGGAACAGATGCAATCGTAATCGAGCAAGGTGGCTACTTGCATCTCTATGATCCCCAAACAGCAAAACTTACGCAGCTTTCGATCACCGTAAATGGGGATTTCCACTGGTCACGTGAGCGCTGGACGGATGTAGCTGCAAATGAATTACAAAATCCACAGCTCTCTCCTACCGGACAACGGGCCATTTTTGAATTTAGAGGAGAGATCCTAACCTTTCCCAAAGAAAATGGAGCGGGAAGAAACCTAACCAACACTTCTAAATCAGCAGAACGTTCTCCGGTATGGTCTCCTGATGGAAAAAGTGTAGCCTATTTTTCTGATTTATCAGGCGAATACCAGCTGATCATTGCTGATCAAACAGGTATCGTCTCGAAAACGATCGCAATTCCAGATCCTAGCTTTTTCTTTAAACCAGAATGGTCTAGCGACAATATGCACATCGCTTATACGGATACAGATTACAATATTTGGGTCACCAATGTGACTTCTGGAACAAGTAAAATCGCAGATACGGATCGCTTTGCACATCCTAATCGAAGCATGAATCCAGTTTGGTCTCCAGATGGAAAATGGATCGCTTATTCCAGATTGATGGACAATCAGATGAAATCGATTTTCATCTACGAAGTCGCTACCGGAAAGAAAATCCAAGTGACCGATACCATGGCTGATGCTATTTCACCCATTTGGGATGCGAATGGTAAATACCTCTATTTCCTGGCAAGTACTGATTTTGGATTAAATACCGGCTGGCTGGATATGAGTAGCTACGATCATCCTGTGACTCGTGCGCTTTACCTTACGGTATTAAATGCTGCTGACTCTTCCCCACTCCTTCCTCAAAGTGATGAAGAAAAAGAAAAGACAGAAGAAAAAAAGAAAGATGAAAAAACAGCAGTGACGGTGACGATCACAGAGGCAGGCATTCAACAGCGAATCGTGGCCATTGATATTCCTACTCGCAATTATTCCGCGCTAGCTTCTGCTCCTGAAAACCAAATCTTTTACATGGAAGTCATTCCAAATGAAGGAACGGCGATGAAGAAATATGATTTGACTAAGCGGAAGTCTGAAGATTTTCTTCCTAAAGTGAATCAAGTGGTAGTTTCCAATGATCGGAAATCCCTGCTTTACCAGTCGGGCAATACTTGGGGAATCCTAGAAACTGCCGGTGCTGGTAAAAAAGTTGGCGATGGCGCATTGAAAAGCATTGCCTCCATGAAAGTCAAAGTAGACCCTATGGCCGAGTGGCAGCAGATCTACCGAGAAGGCTGGCGCTATCAGCGTGATTTTCTCTATGTGGAGAATGTGCACGGCGCACCATGGAATGAAATCTTCGAATGGTACAAGCCCTGGGTAGCCTCAGTTCGGCATCGTACGGATATGAATTACATCATCGATATCATTGGTGGTGAGGTAGCAGTAGGTCATAGCTATACCCGAGGAGGAGATTTCCCTGACATAGATCGCGTACCGATTGGATTATTGGGAGCTGACTTTGAGCTAGAAAACGGAAACTTCAAAATCAAGAAAATCTATAATGGCGAAGACTGGAATCCTGGATTGGATGCTCCGCTATCACAAGTGGGTGCCGAAGCGAAAGTCGGAGAATACTTGGTTGGGGTAAATGGGAAAGCTATTGAAAAAGGAATTAATCTCTACACCTATTTTGAGGGGACCGCCAATATCCCAACTAAAATTCACCTGAATTCAAAACCAGGATTAGAAGGTTCACGAACCATCTTAGTTATTCCGGCAAGCAATGAAACCCAACTGCGAAATATCGCTTGGATCGAAGGCAATCGTCGAAAAGTCGATGCCCTTTCCGACGGAAAACTGGCCTATGTCTATCTTCCTAACACTGGTCAACCGGGCTATACTTCCTTCAACCGCTACTATTTTGCGCAGCAGGATAAGAAAGGTGCTGTGATCGACGAGCGAAATAACGGTGGTGGATCAGCTGCGGACTACATGGTAGATATCATGAATCGGAAATTGACCGGCTACTTCAACTCACGGGCTAATGATCATAAACCTTTCACCCAACCGATGTCTGGCATCTGGGGTCCAAAGGTCATGTTGATCAATGAG
>CAWUWQ010000106.1:0-3325 GCA_963926065.1 uncultured Algoriphagus sp. | reverse complement strand
ACTGCGATCTTAAATCCGTTTTGACGGTCAGAAAGCATGTTCTCAACCGGTACGGGACAATCATTAAAGAATACCTGCCGGGTAGAAGATCCTTTGATACCCATCTTTTTCTCCTCCTCGTTCATGGTTATTCCACCAAATGTTTTCTCCACGATAAAGGCAGTAAGATTCTTGTCATCTTCGATTTTTGCGAAAACAATAAAGACATCTGCAAAGCCCGCATTGGAGATCCACATCTTCTGACCATTGAGCATATAGGTCTTGCCATCTGCTGACAAGGTTGCTTTGGTCTTTCCGCTATTCGCATCGGATCCAGCATCTGGCTCAGTTAAACAATAACATGCCGCCCACTCACCTGTGGCTAGTTTTGGAAGATACTTTGATTTTTGAGCCTCATCTCCGTAATACAAAATCGGTAGCGTACCGATTCCGGTGTGCGCACCATAAGTAGTAGAAAAAGAACCTGAAGCTCCAATGATATCAGCAATCAACATTGACGTGTTGAAGCTCATGCCCATTCCTCCGTACTGCTCAGGAACGGTAATTCCTAATAGTCCTAATTCTCCTGCCTTCTTGAAGATGGATGGGACTAGTTCTGGATTCTTCATGCTGTCAATCTCCTCGATGTTTGGAGTGATCTCCGTATCGATAAAATCCTGACATGCCTGAGCCATCATGCGCTGCTCTTCAGTGAATTGCTCTGGGATAAAGATGTCACTTGAATGGACATCCTTGATGAGGTATTCTCCTCCTTGTGTTGATTTTGTTAGCGTTGCCATTTGCTTGTTATTTTCTATTTATTTTTTCGATGATTATTTGGCGAGGCCCTATTTAAGTAACTCATAAACTCCTGCCACCCCTTGACCTCCACCTACACAGGCAGTGACCATTCCATACTTCTTATTTTGTCTTCTCAGTTCGTTGAAAATCTGAACCGAAAGCTTAGCTCCAGTACAGCCCAGTGGGTGTCCTAAGGCCACTGCACCACCGTTGACATTGACGATATCAGGATTCATGTCCAGCGCTTTCATTACTGAAAGTCCCTGAGCAGCAAATGCCTCGTTTAATTCGATCAAATCAATATCGTTAAGAGTCAAGCCTGCCTGCTTCAATGCTTTAGGTACTGCTACCTTTGGTCCTATTCCCATGATTCGAGGATCTACTCCAGCCACACTATAGGACATCATTCTTGCAATTGGCTCGAGATTTAATTCTTTAACCATTCGCTCTGACATTACGACTACAAAAGATGCTCCATCAGAAGTCTGGGAAGAGTTTCCGGCTGTCACCTGACCACCATTTTTGAAAGCTGGTCGTAATCCCGCCAAAGCTTCCATAGTAGTGCCTGGACGAGGACCTTCATCTGTATCGACAATGTATTTACGTGTCTTTTTCTTTCCATTTTCATCAACGTAGGTTTCTTCTACTTCGACTGGTACGATCTCATCTTTGAATTTTCCAGCTACGATTGCTGCCAAAGCTTTCTCATGAGATTTTACAGAAAATGCATCAGCTTGCTCTCTTGTGATTTCATATTCTCTCGCCAATTCCTCCGCTGTTAATCCCATGCTGATGTAATAAGAAGGATGATCTTTTGCGATCTTCCAGTTCAATGCAGTCTTGTAGCCCATCATTGGTACTAAAGACATGGATTCTGTACCTCCTGCAATGATGCAATCAGCCATTCCTGCTTTGATTTTACCTACTGCCAAAGCGATTGCTTCCAAACCAGATCCGCAATAGCGGTTAATGATAAATCCAGGGTTATCAATTCCAAGAGCCAAAAGTGAAATCATTCGACCCATCTGCATGCCTTGTTCCGCCTCCGGAACAGCATTTCCAACGATGAGGTCATCAACCATTTTAGCCTCCAAGCCTGGTGTGTTTGCCATCAAATGCTTGATCACGTCTGAGGCCAAATCATCTGGGCGATAAAATCGGAAACCACCTTTTTTTGATTTCCCAACCGCTGATCTATATCCGTTTACTATATATGCTTCCATTATTTAATTTTTTTAGGGTTGTTGTAAGTGTTGAGATTCAAGATTCAAGATGTTAGAAACTAGTTGCTAAGTAGTTAAAGTAGCCTTAAAACCAACGATCATTTTTTGAATTTCAGATATTTCAGTCTCTAATTGCTGAGACGTTTCATTTGAAATTAGGCTCACTCTTTCAGCTATAATCATTTGCGTTTCCAGTTCAAAACTTTCACCTAAGCTTATTTCAAGTGAATTAGAGAATGACTTCGAAGAAGATTTTGCTGTTCCTTCCGCGATATTTGAAGCAATAGAAACTCCCGCTCGCCGCATTTGCGAAGTCATTCCAAATTTCTCTGAAGCTGGAAATTCTGCAGTTATCTGATAGATTTTAACAGCCAGATCTACTGACTTTTGCCAAACTTTCAAATTCTTAAAATTATGCATGACAATTAATTTTGTGTTAAATCTTGATTCTAGGTTCTAAAATCTAGTTTCTAAGCGGTTTGCCTTTGAACAAAATGCTGTGAATTCGTTCCAGCGTTTTCTTTTCCCCGGTCAAACTCAAAAATGCTTCACGTTCCAGATCCAATAAGTATTGCTCAGATACCAAAGTCGGTGAGGATAAATCTCCACCTGACATCACCCAAGCAAGTTTCTTTGCGATCAGTGCATCATGCGCTGAAATGTAAGCCCCATATCTCATCCCGGTAATTCCTGCCTCGAATAGTGCCAAAGAGGTTTTTCCCAAAACTTTGATATTGGTTTGCTGTACCGGCTGAATATACCCTGCTGCATAGAGTTCTAATACTTTCGCTTTAGCATCAGCTAACTGTCGCTTTCTATTGATGCTAATCCCATCATCCTTTCTCAAATAACCTAATGCTTTGGCTTCGGCGGCGGATGTAGATACTTTGGCCGTTGCGATATTCATAAAGTACTCCTGAAGTTGATTGATTTCAACATCTCCATCAATTATCCTATTAGAGGATCTAAGGGTGATTTCCTTCGTACCTCCACCAGCTGGTATCAATCCAACCCCAACTTCGACCAATCCCATATACAGTTCGGCATGGGCCTGAATATGATCAGAGTGAAGTGACAGCTCGCATCCTCCTCCCAAGGCCATATTGTGAGGCGCTACGACCACTGGCACTGATGAGAATCTTGCTCGCAACATAGTATTCTGGAATTGAGCAATCATCATATTGATTTCATCATACTCCTGATCCCCAGCAAACATGTATAGCATCGCCAAATTGGCGCCTGCAGAGAAGTTTCCTCCTTCATTTCCGATGACTAATCCTTTGTAGGATTTTTCAGCCATGCTGATCGCCGTATTAATTCCT
>CAWUWQ010000105.1:0-4497 GCA_963926065.1 uncultured Algoriphagus sp. | reverse complement strand
AGCTGGCTTGGATCATTGTTTTGCTGCGCAAAAGCGATAGGATTGAGAAAAAGACAGAGAATTAGGGCAGTAAAAAAGAGTTTTTTCAGGAACATGGATTGCAAGTTTTTAACCATTCTCAAAATACAGCAATCCATCGAGCTTTTGAAATATTCTTGCTCAGCCATACAAATCTCCTAATCCCTAACCCCGAATCCCTAATCTCCCAATCTCCCAATCTCTAATCTCCTAATCCCTTTTTCCATTTATTCTAAATATTAAACATTCCACCAATACGTAAATTTCAATACCAGCGATCGGTTTTTTACATTAAATGGCTCAGGCAAATAGTTGTCCGTGTAGACTAAGAAGAGATCCGATGCGGGAGCGAATCTCCACTGGAAGCGGGTATTCAAGTTGATGTTTTTGATCTGCTCGTTGTACTGAATAAAAGTCGTCAGGAAGAGTGTATTCGTCATTGTCACATCTATTCTTGGACCCACTAGCCAAAACCGTGTCGTCCCCCAAGGTTCTCGGAGCTCGATTTGGTTGTAGTTTGCCGCCATGGCTATGGCCACGTAAGGCTGAAAGCGATAACCCAAATCTGCAGTGACATTATAGCGCATGCCATCTTCGTAATAGCCACCCATTCGGGTGCTGAATGCATAGGTCAGGACGCTTTGCGGTTTGGACGTATATTCAGTTCCCCAGGCAAACCACTCATGCTCGGAACCTGTTTGAAGCTGCTCTCCTCCTAGATTCGTGGGATCAAAAGGTCGCTGCAACTTTACAAAATCATAAGCGGTCCAGAGCATCAATTTGCTTTGACTTTGCCAGCGAATGTTATAAGCTAAGAAGGTGGTATTATCCGTCTTCACGCCATTTTTGTTCCAAAAGAAAGTGCTTCCAAACTCCGGTCCATGGCTTAGGATTTTCTCACTTTTTGGAAAAAAGAGATAGCCTCCACTGGGGTTGATTTTGTAATAACCTCTCCTAGGCACATATCCCACTTCGGCGGTATAGCTCTCAGAGACGTATTCATGCTGCCAGTTCCAAGTCAAGTTTCCACTGGCGTATTTCAAATTGGCTGCATGGACAAATCCATTCCCGACATTATCAGGCCCAAAGCTTTGCAATACCATTGCCTTTCCTGTCCATAGATTATTGCTGGAAGCGAGATTGTATTCCAATCCTGCATTCCGATTGAATTCAGAATAAATCGGTTTACCCTCTTCGGTCGCATCTGGGTTATATCTGAGTGATTGCTTGTTCACAAAAATCGCCCCGATATTGGATCTTGCCCCAACTTGACGCTGCAAAGACATGACCGTGAAGTTTTGGGATGGCAAAGCATTTTCTGATACTTCCGCGGTTTGCATGGTCATGGCACCTATTCGCCAGTCTTTATTTATTCGCCCACTCACTCTCGCACCATACTGGATTGGGACGTTTAGCCCAATTCTTCTGGAGAAAAAGGGTCTGATCGTAGCATATCCGAAATTGGCAAAGAGGTCTCCATTTTCCAGGAAAAACTGTCTTCGTTCCGGAAAGAATAATTCGAAGCGGTCTAAGTTGGTTACCTGTCTGTCCACTTCAACTTGGGAAAAATCAGGATTTACAGTCAAATCTAAACTTAGAGAAGAAGTCAAGCCGATTTTTGCATCCATTCCGATTTCTCTGCGGTAGACATTTTCTCCTTCATTTTCAAAGTCTTTTGCCACCCCACCTAATACGTAGGGAATGACTGAGACATTAGCGCCTGCAGGTGGTGGTGGATTGTCCCAAGCTAGAATTCCGGTATATGCGAGTGATGCGGATGGGAATTGGCGGGGAACCGGAGCCCAACCTGATTTTTCGGTAGTCTTCAGATCGAGTCGGGAAAAGTTAATCCCCCATTCTGAAATCCCCTTTTTATACCGAATCGATTTGAAAGGAATTGCAGCTTCGAAGATCCATTTGTCATCGTAGTTGGTGACTTTGGAAGTCCATTTATTATCCCAACTCAAGTCTACACTGCCGCCATTGGACATGATGCCGTCCCATTGGGCTCCGGCTGCATTTGCTCCAAAAGAAAAGCCATTGGTCTGATCATCGAATGGATCCATAAAGAGCAGGAAGTTGTCATTTTTCCCAAAAGAGAAATCCCGGCGGAGCGACTCCACCATATAAGGACCTTCTACTGCATGATAATTGACCACGATGAGGTAAAGATGTTCCTCGTCGTAGCTCATTCGTACATCAGTTCTGACTTTGGCAAAACTGGTGTCCATGGGTGTGATCATGAAAAAGTCCGTTGCTACATCGGCATCTTCCCAGGCTTTCTCATCAAGTGCACCATCGATGATAATGGACGAACTCGCTTTTTTGATATTCAGACGATAGTCTGCATTGATCTTCTGAGCAAAAGCCCCCGAAACAAGGATGAATAAAAGAAGTGTGGAAAGGGTGATTTTGAGCATTGGAGTTTTATTTGACCTTTGAGGTTTTTTCAACCTCGAAGATCTTGATTTAAATCTAAATCGAAACTTGTACAATTCTTTCAAGTTAAGGGCTACGAGGAGATCCTTCCTTTATCGTAGTTAGGATGACACCTCAAAGGTCTCATCTGGCATCCGACATCAAACGCCGGACCTCTTTACTGCCTCAATCGATAACTCATCGTCAGATTAATCTGACGGCGTTGAAATTGCGAATTACCTTCTGTAAAGAAGTTTTCGCCTTCGATAATGTAGCGGTTTCTGCGTGAATTCAAAATATCATTTGCAGTCAAAATCAGATTTCCTCGCTCGCCTATAATTCGCTTGCTAGCCGAAAGGTCAATAAAGAAAATCCCCTTTCGCACGCCCTGCGCAGTTTTTTGGCGAGCATCAAAGTTGGCTCGCAACTGCAGGTCTAGCCCATTCGAAAGGGTGAATCTAGAAGTTTGTCTCAAAAGCCAGCTATAGGTTTTCGCTTGAAAATTCGATTCAATATTACTTCCGTTAATATTCGCATGAAAGAAATTCAAGTTCAAATCCAGTTTCCACCAGTCATTCACTTTGTAATCCGAGCTGAATTCTACTCCGAAAGACTTTTCTCCGGTCAGATTGTAAGGTGCCGTCACCGAGAATCCTTCGTCATTAACAGTTCGGATTCGCTCGATTTTGTCGGTAGTATTTCGGAAATAGACGGTAGAGAAAAGCGTCCCTTTTTCGAAGTACTTGATATGTCCCAGCTCGAATGAATCAGTAAATTCCGGATTTAAATCTGGGTTACCACTGAAGAAATTACGTTGATCAGAAAAGGTCACATAAGGACTCAAATCATTGTAAACCGGTCTCCGAACTCTTCGGCTATAGCTAAGTTGGAAGGCATTTTCAGTAGAAATATTGTAAGTCAAGTGCGCACTGGGGAAAAGGTTGGTGTACTTCCGAGGATTACGCTCATTGGTTTCAACCAAGATCGTCTCCACATCGGTGTGCTCCGCACGTACTCCAGCTTGGTAGCTCCAATTCCCAGTTTTGTTACCCCAGATTCCATAGGCTGCGAGGATATTCTCGTTATAGAGAAAAATATTATCAAGTCCAGGAAGCGGAATCAAGTCTCCAGATTCATTTTCTTCAGAGACTACATAGTCGTTTTCCATCCTACGAAAACTCGTTCGCAATCCAGTTTCAAATTTCCCTTCCTTTGAAAAAGGCTTCACATAATCCAGCTGAAGTAAATATTGATTTTCATACTCGTCATTGAGGGAAGTCTGGAACAAATCTGAATTGGGAATGAATTGACCTTCAGGAGAGTAAGCTGATTCAGTAAATTTCTGATCTGATCGCTCCCAATAATTCAGATAGGTGAACGCAGTGGTGAGTTCATGGCCTTTCTGCTCAAAGCTTTTTTTGTAACTCACAATTATTTCTGAGTTGGGTTCGGCTTCGGTTTCGTCTTGCTGCCGTAGGGAATAGCCCAGATAATTGTCGAAGTTATTTAAGTAGTCTTCGTAGCGAATATCCGTAATTCGTCTGGCATCACTTCTTCGCCAGAGGTAGGAAGCTGTCAGGATGCTTTTTTCATTGAAATAATAATCCAATCCACCGCGGATATTATTGTTGAAGCTTTTGACCAGACCGGAATTATTTTGACTTAAAATGGAGGTGGTACCATCTTCATTGTACACCTCTTGATAGAGTTCGCTTATGCCAGGCTGATGTCTACGAGCTAAGCTGTAATTGATAAACCAATTGATGCGATTCTTACGGTAATTGAGATTGGTCGAAAAGCCTAAATTGAGTGGAGTGCCGGCGATCACCTCGAACGAACCGTTGAATCCTTGATTGTTATCTTTCTTAAGAATAATGTTGATCACGCCAGCCATACCTTCTGCTTCGTAGCGAGCGGAGGGATTAGTGATGACTTCCACCCGCTCGACCATGTTGGCCTGAAGCTGTCGTAAGCCGGCACCGCCTTTGAAACTGACTAAGCCGGAAGGTTTTCCATCGATCAGAATTCGTACGTTTGAAGAACCACGAAGTCTTACATTTC